>DBXN01000124.1:0-2301 GCA_002309585.1 Verrucomicrobia bacterium UBA1211 | reverse complement strand
CAGGTGAAAACCCCTGAGAACGACGGGTACAGCGCGGCGCAGCTCGGCTTTGACGAGTACTCCCCCTGCAACTATCAGCGGAACGAGAAGGCGAAAGCGGCGGCCGAGAAGGCCGCGGAGAAGCGGAAAGCGGCTGGTAAGCCCGAGCTCCCGTATGACGTTGCGGCTTATACGCACCGTCTGTCGAGGCCGCAGGTGATGCACTTCGCGAAAGCGGGTGTGAAGCCTTGCCACACGACGCACGAGTTCGCTTTGGACGAGGGCGAGACCGTCAAGCCCGGCGATACGATCACGGTGTCGATTTTCGACGGCGTGAAGTACGTCGATGTCTCCGGCGTCACGAAGGGCCGCGGCTTCGCGGGCGTGGTTCGCCGGTACCGGATGGGCGGCGGCCCGATGACGCACGGCGGCCATTCCAAGCGCCGTATCGGTTCAATCGGTGCGCGCGATCTTCCGGGATGGATCCAGCCGGGACGGCACATGCCGGGCCACATGGGGGCCGTGAACCGTAAGGCGCGGAACCTTGAGGTCTTCCAGGTGCGTGGCGCGGACAATCTGCTTTTGGTCGCCGGCTCGATTCCGGGGCCCAAGGGCGGGACCGTCATTATCAGAAAAGCCCTTAAGAAATAGGATTGGACGAACCGATGAGTACGATCAAGGTTTTTAATCCGGCGGGCGATGCCACGGGCGAGATGCAGGTGGCGGATGATCTGCTGGAGCTGAAAAAGGGCGCCCAGGCCGTGAAGGACACGGTTGTCGCGATCCGGAACGGGATGCGCGCCGGGACGGCTTCGACCAAGAGCAAGGGCGAAGTGGCCGGCAGCGGCAAGAAGCCCTGGAAGCAGAAGGGCACCGGCCGCGCGCGCGTCGGATACCGCCAGAACCCGGTGTGGCGCGGCGGCGGCGTGGCGTTCGGTCCGAAACCCCGCGATTACTCGCAGAAGATCAACAAGAAGGTCGCCCAGCTGGCGTTCCTCCGGGTGATCAGCGATAAGATCGCGGAAGGTCAGGTGCTGGTGGTCGAGAAGCTCGATGTCGAGCCGAAGACCAAAGCGATGGTGGCCCTGCTGAAGAAGCTGGGGCTGGAGAAGTCGGTGCTGATCATTGTGGACGACTACACGGAGAACGTGCTCCTGTCGGCCCGCAACCTGCCGAAGGTTGATGTGGCGCGGGCGGCGGACGTCGATGTGTATACGTTGCTGTTGTATCGCACCATCGTCACGACCCAGGCGGGTTTTGAAGCGCTCAAGGCGCGTATGCAGACGAAGCGCACGAAAGAGGTGGTAAGCGAATGAAACACACCGACATTATCCGCAGAGTCATGATTACGGAAAAAGGCACGAAGATGGCCTTGGACAACCGCTATATGCTCGAAGTCGTCCCCGAGGCGAACAAGTACGAGATCAAGCAGGCGGTCGAGGCGCAGTTCGGCGTGCACGTGTTAGCGGTCAGGACCCAGACGTACAAGGGCGAGCTTCGGGTGCTCCGGAATCGCCGGACGGTCCGCGAATCCAAGTGGAAGCGCGCGATCGTGACGGTGAAGCCCGGCGAGCGTATCGAGGTTATCTAACCGCGGAAGGAAACTATAGCCATGGGGCTGAAAACATTCAAACCGAGAAGCGAGGGTCTGCGTCAGCGTGTCGCTCTGACCTTCGATGAGATCACAGAGAAGAAGCCGGTGCGCCGGTTGACCGTTGCGCTGAAGCGCAAGGCTGGCCGGAACAACAAGGGCCGCATCACGGTCCGCCACCGCGGCGGAGGCGCCAAGCGCCGTTACCGTATCGTCGATTTCCGTCGCGCGAAGGTCGATATCGCGGCCCGCGTGGAGGCGATCGCCTACGATCCGAACCGGACGGCCAATCTGGCCCTCCTGAAGTACGAAGACGGCGTGCTGAGCTACATTCTCGCGCCGAACGGCCTGAAGGTGGGCGACACCGTGATGGCCGGACCCAACGCCGAGCCGACGGTCGGGAACGCCCTTCCGCTGGCGAAGATCCCGCTGGGCATGCAGGTCCACAACATCGAGCTGGTCCCCAACGAGGGCGGCAAGGTCGCCCGTGCGGCCGGCAACGCCTGCCAGGTGATGGCGAAAGCCAACGGCAAGGTGACGCTGAAGATGCCCTCCGGCGAGATCCGCCTGTTCGACGAGCGTTGCATCGCGACGGTCGGTCAGGTCGGCAACCTGGAGTGGGGCAGTGTGAAGCTGGGCAAGGCCGGCCGGAAGCGCTGGATGGGCATCCGCCCGACGGTGCGCGGCGTGGCGATGAACCCGGTTGACCACCCGATGGGCGGTGGTGAAGG
>DBXN01000026.1:18366-19731 GCA_002309585.1 Verrucomicrobia bacterium UBA1211 | reverse complement strand
TTTATCCAACGGAGACTTTATGGAAAACACGGTAAACATGTGCGAGAACCGGATCGCCGAATGGCTCAAGCAGGCGTTGGTCGCCGCTTTCGGCGCGGATGCCCAATCGATTTCCCCGCGGGTCCAGCCCGCGACCGACCCCCGGTTCGGCGACTTCCAGTGCAATGACGCCATGCAGCTCGCGAAACAGCTGCACAAACCGCCGCGCGCGATCGCCGAGGCGGTCGTCCACGCGCTCCCGTTGCCGGACACGCTCTCGAAAATCGAAGTGGCCGGCCCGGGGTTCATCAATCTCACCGTCAATCCCGTCTGGCTCGCGCAACAGCTCTGCGAACTTTCCGCGACCCCCGGCTTCGGTATCCCGAACGCCGGCGCGGAGAAGACCATCGTCATCGACTACTCCAGCCCCAACGCGGCGAAGCAGATGCACATCGGACACATCCGTTCGACCGTCATCGGAAACGCGCTGGACCGGATCTACCGCGCCCTCGGATACCGCGTGATCGCGGACAATCATCTGGGTGACTGGGGTACGCAGTTCGGCATCCTGATCGAGGGATACCGCCACTTCCTGACCGACGCGCAGCGGGAAAACCTCACCGTCGCCGATCTGGAGAAGGCGTATGTCGAGAGTTACGGCAGGGCGAAGGACGACGAGACGTGGATGGACACCTGCCGCAAGGAGCTGGTCAAACTCCAGCAGGGCGATCCCGAAAACCACGCTATCTGGAAACGGTTCATCGACATCTCCATCGCCGAGTTCAACCGCATGTACGCGCGACTGGACGTCTCGTTCGACCTGTGGCGGGGCGAAAGCTTCTATAACGACAAGCTCGCCGGCATCGTCCAGACGCTAAAGGAGAAAGGTCTGGCGGAGGAGAGCGAGGGCGCGCAGATTGTCCGGTTGGAGGACGAGGGTCTGCCCGTCTGCCTCATCCAGAAGAGCGACGGAGGATTCAACTACGCCACCACGGATCTGGCGACCGTCGCCTCCCGCGTGGAAGAGTTTCATCCCGACCGGATCGTCTATGTGACTGACGAGCGGCAGCAGCTCCATTTCAAGCAGTTCTTCGCCATCTGCCGTAAATTAGGCGTCGCCGCGAATCTTGTCCATGTCTGGTTCGGACTGATGCGCCTCCCCGACGCGACCTTCTCGACGCGCCAGGGCAACGTCATCAAACTCGACGATCTCCTCAACGAGGCCGTCCGCCGGGCGCGGGCGATCATCGACGCTTCCAACCCGGAGATGCCGGAGACGGAAAAGGCGCAGCTGGCGGAAGACATCGGCATCGGCGCGATCAAATACGCCGACCTCTCGCACGATCCGCAGACGCTGGTCGTCTTCACCTGGGAGAAGGCGATGGC
>DBXN01000026.1:17878-18259 GCA_002309585.1 Verrucomicrobia bacterium UBA1211 | reverse complement strand
GATAGCGACGCTGAGAAGACGCTGGCCCTGAAACTCATGCAGTTCCCGGCCGCCGTCCTCCGCGCCGCCGACGCCTACAAGCCGAGCGTTCTGGCCGACTACCTCTTCTCCCTCGCGCAAGCGTACAGCAGCTTCTACCAGCGTTCGCCGGTTCTGAAGTCCGAGCCCGCGATCCGCGACAGCCGCATCCACCTCTGCGCGCTGGTCGCGCAGGTTCTGGCCGAAGGGCTCCACCTGCTCGGCATCCGGACCCCGCGCCGGATCTGAGTCCGGCATTTACCCCGGATAACGGCCGGCCAAGGCCAGGACCTCATCAACCGACTGAACCCCCTCCGACGCGCCGACCTCGCTCAGCGAGGCGGCCGCCGTGCAGGCGCCGAG
>DBXN01000026.1:11756-17851 GCA_002309585.1 Verrucomicrobia bacterium UBA1211 | reverse complement strand
CAGAAGGCGTCCCCCGCGCCGACCGTACCCTTAATGTACCCGTCGGGCAGCCGGAGGCTCGGCACTTCAACGAAGCGTCCCTCCGTATCGATCCCGCACCCCAATTCCGGACAGTGGATCACCGCCCACGTCGAGACCCCCAACTCCTTCAGCCGGTCCAATGCGGGCCGGAGATTGGCGCGTTGCAGCACACCGTCCTCCCCGCGCAGGGTGATGCCCGTTGTCTGCTGGGCCTCCAGTTCGTTGATGATGCAGTAATCGGCATACCGCAATGCCGGCGGGACCAGCCGCTGGAACCGTCCGCCGGTCTCGGAGACGACATCGATCGAGGTCTTGACGCCCCGCTCCTGAACCCGGTGCAGCAAGCGCGCCATCTTGGTCCCGTACTCCGGATCCGGCTCATCCAGATGGGGCAAGAGCAGGATGTAGCCGATATGGAAGAGATCGACATCCAACCGGTCCAGATCGATATGCTCCTCGCCGTAGTAGGCGTTCGCGCCGGCATACTGGAAGAAGGTCCGTTCCTTGGTCTGGTTATTGGACATCACGGCGGTGAAGGAGGTGTCGCCGTCGCGGCGGACCATGCCCACATCGATGTTGGGATAGCGCGACAGCGTCTCCAGCATGAAATCGCCGTCGGGATCATGCCCCGCGAATCCGGACGCCATCAGACGGAGCGTCGGATCCAGCCGCGCCAGATCGGTCACGGTGTTGCAGACGCTTCCACCCGTTGATTTCTGGATGCCCTCCGTGATCCGGGTCAGCTCGCTCTGTTTCGGCCACGTCTCAATCGGGTATGTCGTATCGACAACCATATTCCCCGCACAGCATATCCCCCTCATCGCAACCTCCTTTTCGCTTGTCGGATAACTCCCGCTCACGCCTCTTTACCCCAACGGCACCACCTTCTTGCCGAGTGGCGCGAAACTGACCTTGGCAATCCGGAAACAGGCGATGCCAAACGGAATCCCGATGATCGTACAGCAGAACAGAATTCCTTCAATCACCGCGTTCAGCCAAAGCCAGAAACCGCCGAAAATGACCCAGATCACATTCAACACGAAGGTGAAAACCCCGGCGTTTTCACTCCGCACGATATCGTTCCCGAAGGGGAAAAACGCGAAACCGGCGATCCGGAAACAGGCGACACCGTATGGGATGCCGATGATGGTGCAGCAAAAAACCGCGCCCGCCACCAGCCAGGAGATCCCCTGCCAGAAACCGCCGAAGATGATCCAAAGCACATTTCCGATCAACGCCATAACGCAACACTCCTCCACCGTCAGGGAAAAACGTGATCCGTCATGATGGAAATTAAACCATAACCTCCCCGCACATACAATGCAAAAGAGGGAATGGGCGCCATCGACTGCCGCGTCCGGTTACCGCTCCGGCGTGATGGCATGGACGTAGATCACTTTCGGGTGGTCACCGTCGAAGACCGTATGCGTCACATTGCACAGCCAGATCACCCCCGGAATCCATTTTCCGCGGATCTCCGCCCGGTAAACGGCGCCGAAACGGTCATGCTGGAGCCGCAGAAGCCGGATCTGATAGGGTTGCGGAGACGGCAAATCCGAAGAGACCGTAACCCGCAGCGCACCGGCGCCGTCGGCGAACCGGTCGATCAGCGTATCCGCCCCCGCGACCATCCGGTTCTCCTGCTGGGAATGGCCGGGAACATCCGCATACCACGCTGTCCCCTCTTTATAGAAACGGATATCCTTTTGCCCCATCGGCGTCGCCATGCCGGACGTACAGCCGCCACCCCACGGCACCAGGCACCACGCCAACACAAGAAAAACCAGCACAGAGAGGGTCCACATCCCGATCCGAGCCAACCGCAGTCCCACCTGACTATGCCTCATCATCATCTCCTCCGATCCCAGTTTCCAATGTGTGAAAGTATGCCATGAACGCGATGGGATGCCAAGCCATCTCTTGCCCGTCCCCTCTTCCGCCGACGGTTGAAGGTTGATTCTTCCACGCTCCCCCGCTCTTGATTCTCCACCGGAGAAGTGGTATGGTATCCGCAACGTTTAAAACATGGAGGTTACGTTGATGGACAGAATCGGAACCAGACGGGTCGGGATGGCGGCGATCGCCTTCCTGACAGGTTTTTGTTTTGCGGAAACGAAGGATTCGGGGACCCATTTCGCCGAGGAGGCGGTCTTGCCCTACATCCAGAAGGGCGAGTGCCCGGGCGCGATCAGTATCTTCTACAAGGATGGCGTCCAGGAGACGGCCTGCATGGGATGGGCCGATGTCGACAAGAAAATCCCGATGACGCTGGACAAGATGTTCATGCAGTGCTCGCAGACAAAGGGATTCTGCGGCGTGACCATCGCGATGCTGGTTGAGGAGGGAAAACTCTCCCTGGACGATCCGGTCCACAAATACCTTCCTGAATTCAAGACGCTCTGGATCCAGACCTCCGACCAGGACGGTGTCCGGACACTGGTCAAGGCCAAGAATGTCCTGACCGTGAAGGATGTGATGAACCACACCGGCGGATTCCCCTTTGAGATTCCCTCCAAGAGCGTGTTGGGATGGCCGGGCGTCCCCCTGCGCGTGACGGCCGCCGAAGCCGCCGCCTGCCCGATTTTCTTCGAGCCGGGCACCAAGGAACGGTATTCCAACACCGGCATCGACATCGGAGCGGCGATCGTCGAGGTCATCACCGGCAAGAAGTGGGATGTGTTCCTCAAAGAGCGGGTGCTGGATCCGTTGGGGATGACCGACTCGACCTTCAACCCGACCGACGAGCAGTTGGCCCGATCCATCCAGATGTACGACCTGAAGAAGGACCAGCCCGCCGCCTTCACCACCCATGACCACTGGATGCCGCTGCCGCACAATGGCCCGGATGTCTATCCGAGCGCGGGGGCGGGGCTGTGGACCACCGCGGCGGATCAGCTGAAGTTCTACAAGATGCTGATGAACCTCGGCGTCGGGGACAACGGCGTCCGCATCCTCAAAGAGGAGACGGTGAAGAACCTGCTCGCGAAAAACCTGCGTCCCGCCAACCTGGGCTGCTACTCGCTCGGCCTCGCGGCGGACAGCGGCGACGGCTGGTTCGGACACGGCGGTGCTTGGGGCACCAACTGCAGCGTCAACTGGAAGACGAAACAGCTGAAGCTCTGGGTGGTCCAGTACCGCGGCGGCCCGCGCCCGTGGGAAGGCGCGAAAGAGAAAGCGGCCCAGAAGTTCTTCGCCAGTGCGGCGGCCACCGCCACCACCGACGCCTATACCGGACGGCTGAACTGACCGTCCCGGAGTCGACCCAAAGCAAAAACGCCCTCCCGCCCCAAAGCGGGAGAGCGTTTTTCATTTCCCCACACGGAGTTCCGCGCTTACCAGCGGCGGCCGGGCGCATGCCGCACCGGCGGATGATGGTAGCCCGGACGGCCGTAGTACGGCCGCGGCGGCGGAGGCGTGACCACCACGGGAGCGGGCGCCACAACGACCGGCGCCGGAGCGGGCGTGACCACCACAGGCGCGGGGGCCGGGGTCACAACGACAGGCGCCGGAGCGGGCGTGACGACGACCGGCGCGGGAGCGGGCGTGACCACCACAGGCGCGGGGGCCGGAGTAACCACCACCGGGGCAGGCGGAGGCGGGGGCGGTGAAGCGACCGCGCCCAAAATCGCGCCGGCCAGAAAACCGACCGCGCCGGCAACCGCCGCGCCGCCGTGGTGATGATGGGGCGCGCCGCGATGGGGACCGGGACCGGCCAACACCGTTCCACTCACCGCGACAACCGTCACGGCGATCAGACTGATCATGGAAATACGACTCTTCATGTGTCCCTCCTTTTTACGCTTAAAAAAACATCGGTAATCATAGACAAAAACCGCGCTCATGACAACCGTTTTCTGACACGCCGCCGGATCAGCCACTCCCCGATGAACATCGCCCCCATCAGCAGGTAGGCCAGACAGCCGTTGTAAAACGCCCAGACGCGAAGCGGGAGGAAAAGTGTCCAGACCGTCACCGCCAGATGGATCGCCAGAAAGAGCGTCCAGGCGACCGTCACCTTCCGGCAATACCGAACCCCCGCCTCATCCAACCGCTCCCCCATCCGGCGTGCGAACCGCTCGACCAATGGCGTCCGAAACAGGGAGACGGCGAAAAGGGAAAAGGCGATCCCGCTCATGAGAACGGGATAAAGCCGACTGTAACGGTTACCCCGCATCCAATAGATGACCCAGACCACCGCAATCCCGGCGGCCACGCGCAGGATGGCCGCCAGCGGCTTACGCATTCACCAAGCCTTCGATGACCTTCACAACGTCATCCAACGTCCGGATCTGCTTGAAATCTTCCGCCGTCACCTTACGCCCGATGATCTTCTGGAGCCGGACAATCAGATCGATCGCATCGATACTGTCCAGATCCAACTCCTCAAACAACGTCGCCTCCGGACGGACCTGTTCGGGTTTACATTCGAAATCGGAGATCAGGATCTCCTTGATCGCCTGATAAATCTCATCATAACTGTGCATGATCCGCTACTCCAAAACCATACCGGTATTCTGGGCGATGAATTCGGCCAATGTCGCGATGGACCGGAAAAAAACGCGATTCTCCTCCGCGCTGGACTTGAATTTCACCTGATACTTCTTGCGGAGCGCCGCGCCGATCTCCAGCGCGTCGATGCTGTCCAGCCCGATTCCCTCGCCGAACAACGGCACATCCGCCGTCAAATCCGCCTCGGAAAGCCCCTCGACATCCACCGACGCCAAAATCAGCCCACGGATCTCCTGTTCCAATTCCTCACGTCTCATAACCATAACCCCACAAAAACAGAGGCATAATAGGAAAATACCGGACCAAAAGCAAGGTTGAACGCAAAGATGAATAGGTGTCAGGCATTAGGTGTCAGGCGTTGAGAACCCCGCCGACACCTTACACCTAACACCTATTAACCTTTGACCTTACTCCAGAACCAAGACGGTACCCGACGATTCGGAATTGACGAGGTAGAGCATCCCGTTCTTGACCTCCAGGGAGATCTTCTCGCAAGGCGTCTCCACCCCGCCGATCAGGGCCGTCGCGCTCACCAGGCTGTCAAAGCCCTTCTCCTCGCCGGTCAGACCGAACGCGGGGGAGATCACATACGTGTGGCGGGACGGCTTTCCGGAGAAAGCGACCTCGATCTTCTTGATCCCCTTCAGCATCTGCGGATAGGCGTTCTCGAACGTGACTCCCTGAAGTTCAGCGTCCGAAGGTTCTCCGGTAAGCTTCCAGGTCGCACCGTTCATGGCGTATTTGCCGTCCAGCTTACCCGTCCCCTCCAGGGTGCCGACGATTTCACACGGTGAATCCGCGAGGTTGACCAACTGAGATCCTTCGTTCACGCGCAACGTTCCGCCGATGATACCATACGGCGCACTCGTCATCCGGATGGTCCGCTCATCAAAGGGCGTCGCCTCCCCGCCCGGCTTGGTATAGGTCAGGCAGTTCCCGCGGCCGTTCGAAATCCCGCCGCCGTAGTCGTAGACGCGGACCGCGAAGGAATGCCAGCCCGCACCGATTGTCGCGGTCTCGGTGACCTCGGAATTCCAAGAGGTGTTCATCAAGATCTCTTTCCCGTCGATCTTCACATTCATGTGGTCATCATAGACGCCGTTGAAGGTCCATTCGCCGGCGTCCGCCTCATCCACGTAGAACCAACCGGAGAACTCGTTGGCGGCCAGCTTCCCGTCCGCCCAGTCGGTGGAGTGGATGGTGGCCATCGTGGAGGCGACCAGGGAGGAGGTATATTGCGGATTAACCCATTCGGCCTTCTCGCCGCTGCCAAGCGCGTTGCGGACGTGCCGGACCGACACGGCCGGGCGCATCGGGAAGGCATCGGTGTCGAAAGGCCGGTAGTCGTTGACCGACGGAGAGGAGGTCACCCCGAAGTGATATCCGATCGCGACCCCCGCGTTCTTCCAGTCGGAAACAGCCGGACCCGCGCCCCCGCCGTAATCGACCGCGACCAACTTGAAGGTATGCCAGCCCGACGTCAGGTCGGCCGTGGCAATTCCCAGCGTATCCCACGTGGGATTCCGGCAGACTTGCTCGCCGTCGATCCAAAGCGTCAGATTGTC
>DBXN01000026.1:0-11714 GCA_002309585.1 Verrucomicrobia bacterium UBA1211 | reverse complement strand
TCGCCGTCAAACCGGAAGGCCGTATAATGGGGCGTCGAGGGAAGCGTGAGGATGGCATTCATCCGGTGGCAGAACCAACCCGGGGTCACGCTCGCCGCGGTCCCGAAATCGTCCACCGAGGGAACGGTGGCCTTGCTGTCCTTCTGGGAGTAGGCCGTCATCGCGACGTACCCCGTTGGCGACGCAATATCAATCGTCGCCATCACATTCTCCGCCAGCGTCAATCCGCCCGCGAAGGCGGCGGCATTCTTCAGCGTGCTGCCGCCGAGATTCTCCACTGTCCAGTGACCGGAGAGACCACCCTGCGTAGCGTTGTCGGCGATGAAGGAGCCGTTGCCCGTCAGCCGGACATCGGACTCGCCCTGCATCACCGAATTGAAGGTCAGCGTGTGGCCATTCAAATCCAGCGTGAACTCCGGCACGGGCTCAGACCGGTTGCGAAGCGTCCCGTACGGCTCAAACATCACGTGCCGGTAGGGTTCCATCGTCCAGTCGGCCCCGCAAAGCAGGGTTCCGCCGCCGAACCAGATGTTCGGGCAGCGGGGATAACCGCGGTAGGTTGAGATACCGTCCTCACCCAGATTGAGCGTTCCGCCCTCCATCGTGAAGATCTCGTAGCTGCTTGCCACATTCAAAAGCGTATCATAGCCCAAAGCCGGACGGACTTTGATGCCCTTGACGGTCATTTCACCTGCCTTCAGCCACAGCTCGTCATTCGGGGAGTCGTGCGCGGCATCGACCGTCACATCGGGAGCGTTGAGGGTTCCGCCATCCACGACCAACTTGTGGACGCTGGTCGAACCGCCGCTCCAACGGCCAAGGAGAATCGAGCCGGTGACATTCAGAACGGACCCCTCGTCGAGGGTCAGCGTCGCGCTTGACGGAGAGGCCTGAATGTCGCCCAGATAGAGGTCCTGAACCGTAATCGTGGTGTTGTTTCCCAGCACCGCCTGACCCTGCGACTTCGGCGTGCCCGTTCCCATCCGGAGAGAGGGTATTTCGATCGTCGAGTCCTCAATCCGGGCGACCGCCGTTCCTGTCCCGGCGGAAGAGGGGTTGAACGCGCCCAGACCGCTCACCCTGATGTTCCGGTAGGTGGTATCAGCGTTGGGGGCCAGCGCCAGCATACCGCCCGCCTCGGTCACGACGGCCGGGAGGTCGACCTCCATACCCGACGCCGTGGTGCGGTCACCGAAGAGCAACACATTGCGCGGCGCGTTCGCGTCGCCGTCGGCACCCGAGACCGTGATGGTCGGCTTATCGATCGGACCGGCGAGGAAGTGGTAGCCACGCTTGACGACGACATCGCCCGGGCCCGAAATCCCGCCCTGATAGTAAACCCCGGCATCACCGACATTATCCGGGGAGTCGAGCATCAGTGTCGTCCCTTCACCGGCCGTCACCGGTCCGGTGATCGCGGTGAAGCCGTGGCTGCTGGCGATCCGGCCCGTACCGGCCGTCACGGTGATGGGAACCGAAATCGGCGTGGAGACATCCCAGAAACGGAAGGCGCCGCCGTCGCGCAGCGTAAACCCGTCGAACCCCTCGCCATACTTCATCGCAGACTCCAACCCCAACGTCGATCCGGCGACATCCACCCGCCCGATCTGGAGATCGGTGGCAATCATCGTGAAGAGCGCGCCGCCTTTGACCGTCAGGACCGCATCGGGGTCGCCCGTGATGGTGGGATCCCCCGTCATGGAGCTGCCGCTGACATTCCCCATGTAGAAGTTCGAGGAACCGCCGATCGAGGCATCCCCCGTCAAAACCAGATCATGGAGCAGATGCGCCGTCGAGCTGTAACCGTTGTTGACGAGCACACTCTGCCCGTCCACGCCGTCGCCCTCGATGACAAACCGCTTCTGCTGGGTCATCAATTTACGGAGATCGGAATCATTCGATTCGGGATAGTTCACATCGAAGGTCGCGTTCTTGACGGTGATCCGTCCCTCCCCGCCAAGACCCGCCCCCTCCAGATCCGCGCCGAGGGTGACGGTTCCGCCGGTCACCGTGAAGTTGGTGGAGACGAGCCCCGTCCCGTCGATGGCGAGCGACCCGCGTCCCGATTTGGTGATCTCGCCGGCGTCAACCGTCTTGCCGGTGAAGCGGTAGGAACGGTCGCCCGAAATCGAGAGACCGGAGACGATGACATCCGACGGCACCTTCACCTCTTCCAGATACGGGCTCTCCTGCCCGTCAAAACCCACCTGCCAATAGGGAACGAAGAGCCCCCGTACCCCCGAATACGGCCCGGAGGCCATTATCCAGGCAGGGGTGTCCCAGGTGTCATCGGCGTTCTGGGGACGCCACAACGCCGTAAGGCCGACATCAATGGTCACCGTCTCCGAGGTGGCCACCTCCGCCCCGCCCGACCGGGCCTTGAACACGGCGTAATACCGCTTCCCGGCGGTAACGGGGATGGTCGCGGAGAACGTGCCGGGACTGGTCAGTGTCGCGACCGTCATCAGATTCTCCAACGCCTCCCCCCAACGGAGCACGACCCCGACCCCCGCCAAGTCGTCACCCAGCGCCATCAGCAGGCCGTTCACCGTCGCCGTCTCCCCTTCCAGCGTGAAATCGCGCATCTGGATCACCGTCGGGTTCGATTGGTTCGCGCCGGAGACCTCGCCCGCCGTCAGGAAGGCGGGATTGTTGACCGAATCGTACTCCGCTTTGATCCAATCCGCGCTGGCGACACCGTTGTAGACGCGCCACTCGTCCATCTTACCGGTCAGGCAGTCGCCGTGATCCGAAAAACCGCCGTAATTCCCGAAGCCCCACATCTGCCCTTCCGGCGCCTCGGAAGCGGGAATCTCCGCCGTAAGCAAAGGCGCGCCGTTATAATAGCTGGTACCCGTGGTCGAATCATAGACTACGCACACATGCATCCATACGCCGGTCGACCAAGTAAACGCCGTCTTCTTGTGACCGCTGCCGGACCCGCTCGCCGGACGGCTGGTGAACGACAGCTCGGTCCCCTTCTCGTTCAGGATCAGCAGGCCGGGATTGTCCCACGCCTTCATGCTTCCGAAGAGAATCGCCGTCCCCGTCTTCTCCTGTGTCAGCCAGCCCGAAATGGTGAAAGTCGAGATCCCCGTCAGTTTGGGAAGAATGGAATCGGCATGGACCCCGTTCTTGACGTTGCCGTCAGGCGCGGGGCTGGTGTTTCCCGTGCCGATCCGGCCCTCGATCGTCGGTATCGTCGATCCGCCAAGGGTCACGTTCACTGGATTCGGGGAGGAGTCGTGGATGATCCCCGCCGCGCCGCCGTGCACGACAAGCGCATAGTCCGACCAAACCGACGAGGAATCCACCGCAGGCAGGATGGCCGACGGAGCGGCCCCATAGTAGAGGCGGATGCTGGTGGACGTCCCCGCCAATGCGGGCACCTTTACCCAGATCTGCGACTCCCCCGCCGTGTTCCACGTGTCGATCTCATGCGGGATCAGATTCCCGTTCACATCGGTGAACCGAATATCCGCCCCGCCCGACGCGCAATCGGCATAGGAGAACCCGTTCGGCGAAGTAGGCGAGAGGCGGACCAAGACGGGGAACCCTTCCAATGTCTCACTCCCCGTATACCCCGAGAGCAGGTATGAACATTTCTTGGAGAACAACGAGGCATCCAATACCTCAGCATGGACCACCGCAGCGGCCAGCACCGCCAAGCCTAAAGAAAGAGGAACAAAACGTTTCATGACATACCTTTCTCTCAATAATTATCGCCACATAATAATGACGCAGATTATCCATTCCGTCAAGAGGTAAGCGAAGAAGCCCGCCATCCGAACTTCAACGCCCAACGCCCTGATCGAACTTCCCATAGGGTTTACAACCGTAAGGACCAACGATGGAAGGTTTGTCGAAGGTTTGGCCGTCGACCGATGCCTTCCAGCCACGCTCGCCCGTGGCGAACCGGACGATTCTGCCGTCCTTGTACGAAACCTCGATGGCGGCGATGAACGCCGCGACGCTGGCATTGTTCTCGGCGGCGACCTCGATCAGATTCTTCCCGGGAACGAGCGCCGTGCGGTCGGCACCGGTGACGGCTGTGGGAGTATACCAGAGTTTGCCGTCCGTCTGCCGCGCGATCACGTTTCCGTTCACGGTGAATATGGCGGAATCGTCGCAGGAGAAGATCACGCCCGCCGTCTCAAGCTCGCCCGGCGGCAGATCAAGTTCGGCGCGGAACGTGACTTTGGCATGGTCGACATTCTGCGCCTTCGGGTGCCAGATCCACTGCGCCCCCTCGAACGATGGCGCGTCGCCCGACTCAAGGGTCTCCAGCCGTTGCATCATGGTGGTCTCCAGCGCACCGTCGAGCGACACATCGTCCTTGCGCACCCGGAGATCGCGGAACTCCGCCTTCATCGGGTGCCCCTGGTGCACCTGGATGGAGATGTAACCCGTATCGGGAAGGAATTTCTTGCGCGAATCCACCACCGAGACCGTACGTACACCGTTGATCCAGACCGCAAGTACACGGCCCTTCGCGACGATACGGAAGTCGTTCCATTCGCCCGGCCGGTAGACCGTCTGGAGCTCTTTGCCGTCGGCGAAACGGTCAACCTTTTTGCGCGCCGGGTCGGCCAGCGCCACATCCGTGCCACGCTCGCCCACGAGGTGTTGGCCCGTGCAGTAGAGGAAACCCGTGATGTCGCCCGACCCGTCCATGTCCGCCTGATAGCCGGTGTCGGTGGTGGTGCTGTCGGTGCTGCGCAGCTGGATACCGGAGTTGGCGGCCGGGCTGAGCCGAAACGCGCCGCGCAGATCGAAATCGGCCAGTTGCTCCTTGGCGTAGACAAGGTACCGGCTGCCCGGACAGGGCTTCTCAGGTGTCGTCTCACCAATGAGAACACCGTTCTCCGCCCGGAAGAAATCGCCCTCCTGCTTCCAGCCCTCAAGGTCCAGGCCGTTGAAGATCGGGGTGAAGAGAATGGCGTCGGAACCGGGCACGCGCCCGCGCCGTTCGAGAGAGGCGATCACCCGCGTAAGGGCCGTGCGCAACGCCCCCTGCGCCTTGAGCGCGGCGTCCACCAGAATCTTCGCGCTCGCCGCCGGAAGCACGTTCCCGCCGAAGGTCAGGACGGCGTTTTCGGGGACGCTCTCGCGGAGGATCGGCCCGTTGTTGACCGAGTAGGCGATACGCAGCTCCTTCGCGAGCCCTCCCGCCGGATCATGCGGAAATCCGCCGCGGCCCGCCAGCCGGGTACAGGACATGATCGACCGGGAACCGGCCGCGACCAGCGAATCGACCATCAGCTTCACATCCGCCACCCGTTTCGCCTCAAAATTCCCGAACTTCGCCTCGACCACCTTGACGTCCGCCGCCTCAGGCTCGAACGCGCGCATCGCAACGCGCACCAGCGCGGAACGCACCTGATTGTCATCGGGCGTCTTCGCCAGCAAATCCAGCAGCATGGGAAGATCGGCCGGGGCTTCGCAGATCTGCGAGAGGGCGTTGAGCGCCTCGCTCCGCCGGTCGGCGGTTCCGGTCATCTCCAGCAGGGCCGGCAATACGCCGCGCGCCTTGCGGTCGCCCAACACGCTGAAGGCGAGCCGGGCCCGCTTCATGTCATCGCCGCGCGCCATCTCAAGCAGTTTCCCCTCAATCTCGCGACCGGGGAAGCCGATCAGTTTGAACCGCGCGATCTGGGCGGCGTGGCCGTCAGCGAGCGCCTCCGCGATCAGGGCCGGCAGGGCGGCAAGGTCACCCTTCTGCGCAGCCGTCTTGGGCGGAAAAGCGGTCAACTTTTCGGTGGCGCCCGCGTACTGTTCCAGAGCGAAGACCTGGCCGGCGCGGGCCGCGCGGACATGGGCGATCCGTTCACGGCGCGAACCGTCGGCCTTCCCCTCCGCGGCGGCGAGCGCCGCGTCGGCCTCGGGGCCGGGAATGTTCTGCAGCGCGTAGAGCGCGGCGTGGAAGAGCGTCGGTTCCGCCTCGCCGAGCATCGCCGCCAGCGCGGGCACACTCGCCGCCGTCCCACGGTGCGTCAGTTCCTGACACGCTGTCATCCGGTCATTGATATCGCCGCTCGTGGCGAGATCCAGCAGCTGCGCCTCCGTCAGCGTATAGACGGGCTTTCCTTCCAGATGCCCCACCCCACCGTTGTCACACAGGGCCATACGCGGCAGAACCGCCGCGCAGACCGCCACCATCACATACTCAAAAAGGTTTCTCATGGTTTCTCCCTCCCGTCCCGAACTAGATGATCTGCCAGCCGGGGCGTTGCGCGCGGGCGAGCATCCGGTTCGCCTCATCGTCATTGATGAACTGTTCCTTCTCCGGATCCCAGTGCATGTCGCGCCCCAGCCACTGGGCGATGTTCGCGCAATGCGTGGAGGTCATCGAACGGTGCATCATGACCGGGTTGGCCACGGTCTTGCCGCGCGACTTCACCGCGTTGAGGAACTGGCGCATGTGGTTTTCGGTGGTATAGCCGGTGCGTGCGCAGTAGTCGGCGAGGATCTTGTTGAAGTCGGCGAGGAGCGAGGGGCGCGACACGTCCGGTCGGGTATAGCCGTCGGCGCACGCCACCCATCCCTCGCTTCCGACATAGCGCACGCCGCAGGTACCGCGCCAGCCGTTCTGTTCGGCGATCATCTCGACGCCGTTCGCGAAACGGAGCGCCATACCGTTGGGCTCGGCCATGTTCATCGACGGGTAGAAGACGGGCGAGGTGGCCTCCATGCCGAGCGCGGCGTGACACTGCGCGTAGGTGTGGGAACACCAGTCGCCGATGATGCTGGTGCCGAAGTCATAGTGTTTGACCCAGTTGGAGAGGTAGTCATGGTTGTAGGGCCGCCACGGACAGGGACCGAGCCAGGCGTCCCAGTCCAGCTCCTCGCGCGGAGGCTGCTGTTCGGCGGGGAGCCACCGGCGCTGCAGATAGAGCGGCGTACCGAAGTAGAGGTGCGCGTAGACCTTCTTTACCTCGCCGAGACGGCCGAGCCTTAGAAGCTCGTTGCAGACGATGAAATTCGGCTCGCTCAGCCGCTGGAGGCCCGCCTGGTAGACGCGGCCGAACTTCGCCGCCGTCGCCACCACGGCCTGCCCTTCCCGGACAGTCATGGCGGACGGCTTCTCGCAGTAGACGTCCTTGCCGGCACGCATGGCAAGAACGGAGGCCGAGGCGTGCCAGCGGTCGCCCGTCGCGATCAGCACCGCATCAATGTCCTTGCGCGCAAGCAGCTCGCGAAGATCGATGTAGGTCTTGCAGTCCTTGTTGCCATAGTGGGCGTCCGTCACGTTTTTGATCCCGTCCCGACGCGCCTTCCACACGTCGCAGATGGCGACAAACTGTACATCCTTCTCAGGCAGCACCCCGCTTCGGAACACACCGCCACCGCGCCGGCCGAGGCCGATCCCGGCCATGGTGATCCGGTTGGAAGGCGCCACATGGCCGTCGAGTCCCAGCGCCGACGGCGGCACGAGCATCGGCAGGGCGACCGCCCCGCCCACCTTCGCGAGAAATGAACGTCTGTTGATCTTTTCCATTATTATGCGCTCCCGTTGGCCGATTGGGCTGAATACCCCCGCTCCGACCTGTTTACCCGCCGCCCGAGACAAACCACGCGACATTTTTCAAGCGGCTTACAGGGTAGTTTTACCATGATTAAGTCTCCCGCGTCAACCCCAAAGGGCATACCCCGGCCGACTCCGGGAAAAAAAATCGGAAATCGTGGCAATATCGGAGATAATCAAACGTTTTAATCAAATGTTTGAAGAAATGCAGGCAGCTCCGCCGGTGGCGGGAAAGGAAAGGAGATCAACATGAACACTAACAAGGGAATCGTTCTGATGACGGTGGCGGCGGTCTTGCTCGGCTCGGCGAATGTCGCGCAAGCAAGGCCCCACTTTGGACATCACGGCGGTATCGCGCTCGCGGCCGGACTGTTCGGCGGGTTGGTGACAGGCACAATCCTGTCCCACGCCGCGGCCGCCCCGGTCGCCTATACCGCCCCTGTCCAGACGGTCTACACGCCCGCGCCGACGGTCTACACCGCCCCGGCGCAGGTGATCACAACGCCCGCCCCGGTCGTTTACTCGACGCCGACCTACTCCTACTCGACCCCGGTCGTCTATGAGTATGGTTACAGCGCGCCGGTTTACTACGGCGGGTATTACGGGGGATGCGGTTACCGGTATTCCGCGCCTTGCCCGCCTCCGCCGATCCATCGTCCGAGTCCCGTCTTTCACGGCGGCCCGATCCACCGCGGCCCCGCCCCGTGCGCGCCCCGTATGGGCGGACACCCCGGCGGCGGATTCCACGGCGGCGGTCCCTGTGGCGGCCGTGTCGGCGGTCCGGTCGGAGGACGGATCGGAGGAGGGCCCTGCGGCGGTCGCCGCTAGCAGGTAGCCACCCGGCACCCGGCGGGTACGACCGACCATTTCCTAAAACACGCGCGCTCCCGCGGAAGCGGGAACGCGCCTTGCCCGTTGTGTCCCGCCTGAATGGGAATTGACACGGGCGGCAAATCGTGCCATCATTACACTATCAAAAGGCAGAGATGCCGAAGGAGGAAATGCATGTCTGAAAATAAAGAGAAAATGGCGGTCCGGTACCTCTTCGAATCGGAGCCGGATTGCGCGTGGACACCGAAAGATATCAGCCGCACCCTGGGATTCCGGGGCAAGCAGATCGGGCGGCTTCATGAATCGCTTCAGGAACTGGTCCGGGAGGGCGCGATCGTCCAGACCCGTCAGGGACAGACCTACACGCTGGCGAAACGGATGGATCTGATCACGGGAGCGCTGCGCATGGTCCGGAACGGGGCGGGAAACGTGACGGATCAGGAGACGGGCGAAACCGTCTGGATCGAGCCGGAGGATCTGGGGACCGCCCTTCCGGGCGATCTGGTGACGCTCCGCCTCTACCGGCGAAGCGGCGAGACCAAGGGCAAGGTCATCAAAATTGTCGAGCGGACCGCCCGCGACGTGGTCGGGACGCTCCACGCGACCTCAAAATTCTTCTATGTCGTCCCGCTGAATCCGATTTACAAGAAAGATTTCTACGTCCCGTCCGCCAACGGCGCGAAGGAGGGCGACCGGGTGGTCCTGCGGTTCACGGGTTGGGACAACCGGTATGTGGCGCCGGAAGGCGAGATCATCGACGTGATCGGCCCGGCGGACAAACCTTCCCTCGATACCGAGGTGGTGATGCGGCAGTTTGAACTGCCCAACGCCTTCCCAGCCGCGGTGATCGACGAGGCGGAGCGGGTTTCCCAACGCCTCTCCCGCCCCGGCAAGCGCGAGGACATCCGCGACACCTACATCATCACCATCGACCCCGCGACCGCGCGGGATTTCGATGACGCCATCTCGATGGAGTTCGATGAGCATGGCAACCGCATCCTCGGCGTCCACATCGCCGACGTCAGCCACTTTGTCCGGCCCAAATCGGCGCTCGACCAGGAGGCGCAGAAACGCGGCACGAGTGTCTACCTGGTTGACAAGGTGATCCCGATGCTCCCCGAGCAACTCTCAAACGGTGTCTGCAGTCTGCGGCCGGATGAGGACCGGCTGACCTTCTCTGCTTTCCTGACCTTCAACGCGCGGGGGCAGATGATCGCGCGGCGGTTCGCCAAAACCCGGATCCGTTCCAAACTCCGGCTCAATTACGAGCAGGCGATGGCGATCCTCAAGGGCGAGCCGCCGGAGGGACTTGCGACGGTTCCGCCCGAGGCGAAACAGCTGATCACCGAGACCTGGAACCTGGCCAGCCAGCTGCGGAAACGCCGGTTCGCGCTGGCGGCGCTGGATTTGGAGGTCCCCGAAGCGGAGATCACGCTGGACGAGGAGGGCCGGATGTCCGGTGTGGTGATCCGACCCTACGACGAATCGCACCAGTTGATCGAAGAGTGCATGGTTGCCGCCAACGAGGCGGTCGCGACCGAACTCTGGACACGCGGCATCAAGATCCTCGCCCGTCTCCACGAGGCGCCGGACGAGGGGAAACTGGAGGAGCTGGAGGCGGGGCTCGTGCAACTCGGCTTCCATCCGGGCGACCTCTCCAACCCGACCAACCTCGCCAACTTCCTGAAATCGACCGAGAACCACCCGATGCACTACCACGCCCACATGCTGGTGCTGCGCAGCATGAAACGCGCGGTCTACTCCTCCGAGAAGATCGGTCATTTCGGCCTCGCGAAGAATTTCTACGCCCACTTCACCTCACCGATCCGCCGATATCCCGACCTGGTGCTCCACCGGCAACTGGCCGATTACCTTGACGGAAAAGGCGGACGGATGCCGAAACAGGAGCTGGCGAGACTGGCCCTTCTGGCGACCGAACGGGAACAGGTGGCGGACGACGCCTCACGGCAACTGGTGGAGATCAAGAAATTCCGCTTCCTGCAGCAACAGCTGGATGACCAGAAACCGATCGAATATGATGCGGTGGTCTCGAAATGCACCAACTACGGCGTCTTCATCGATATTCCCGAACTGGCGATGGGAGGGATGATCCACATCTCCAAACTCTCGAACCAGTTCGTCCGGTACAATGCGGGAATGGAATCGCTCAGCGCAGGCAACAGGACCTTCCGCATCGGCACCCGGGTCAAGGTGGTCGTCGCGACGGTCGATTTCAACCAGCGCCGCGCCGACTTCCATCTCTCCGGCGAAGACGCCCCCGAACCGCTTGCCCCCCAGCGGGGGAAGGGAAGGGGCAAGGGGAGACATCGCCCCCATTCCCGTTCCTGATCACACGAACCGAATCGGTTCTTCCCAAACCGGCCCGCCGCCGCAAGCGTCCGGGCCGTTACGTTTCACTTCCCCCCAGAGGGAATTTCGCCATCGTCCGATAGATCGGACCCTTGGGGGTCAGGCGACTCTCGAAAAGGGTAACCTTGCCGACCTCCAGCGATCCGAAATCCGCTTCGGTATCGGCATCCATCGCCCGAAGCAGATCGAGCGCGCCATTCTTCCTGGCCGTCTTGCACCGTCCGAGAGTGATATGCGGGCGGAAATCCTCATCGGTCAGATCCGGGAATCCCAACTTCTTCAACGCGCGGACAAGCCGCCGTTGCAGCTCCTCCAATTCGGGCGGCATCTCGACGCCCGCCCACAGGGAGGTCGGATTCCGCCTGTTTCCCCAAAAACCGTATCCGTTCACCGCGCAGGAAAAGGCGGGGAAAGCCCCGCAAACCGTCTGGACCGCCTCCGCAATATGCTGGACGAAGGCGGGCGCGACCTCGCCCAGAAAGACAAGGGTAAGATGCATCTGGTCGCGTTGGCACCACTTCACCCCCTCGATCAGGGGTGAGAAACGTCGGATCGCCGCCGTCAACCCCGTCCGCATCTCATCCGGGAGGGAGATGGCCAAAAAGACACGCATCCCGCGACTCCCCTACCGCGCGAAACGGTTGATCAACTCCCGCGCCTTGGTGTCGCGGAGTTTACGATCCTCGCTTCCGAGCACATAGACGATGATCCGGCGCTCGGCCCGTTTGCACGTCACCGCGATCGACCATCCCGCCGAGGCGGTGTAACCGGTCTTAAACCCGTCGCATCCCGGCATCTTCTCCTTCAGGAAGGGATTGTGCGTCCGCATGTCAAAGGGCCGGTTGGTGTTGGCGCGGAACTGGCGGTAGGCGGAAGAGGTGTAGGCGAAAATCGCGGGGTGACGGCAGAGTTCCCGGCAGAGGATCGCCATGTCGCGGGCGGTCGTCACATCCTGCTTCTGCCCCGGACCGGGCGGCAGGCCGTGCAC
>DBXN01000131.1 GCA_002309585.1 Verrucomicrobia bacterium UBA1211 | reverse complement strand
CGAGGAGGCCGCCGAGGCCGAACGGAGCGGCGTTTCGAAGTACGCGCTGATTGACGCGAAGGCCGAGGCGGTGCCGGTCGGGGCGAACGGGGTGATCTTCCTCCCGTACATGCTCGGGGAGCGGACACCGTGGTGGAATCCCGACGCGCGCGGGGCCTTCATCGGATTGAACCTTGCGACGAAGCGCGCCGATATGCTGCGGGCCGTGCTGGAGGGGGTGGCGATGAACCTGGGGTACATCGTCGATATCTTCCGGAAGCACGTCTCGTTCGATGACGGGTTGCGGATCATCGGCGGCGGTGCCCAGAGTCGGGTGTTGCGGCAGATTCTGGCGGACGCCTGCGGGTGTCCGGTCCACACGCTCCAGTCGACGGCGGAGGCGACCTCGATGGGCGCGGCGATCGTCGGCGGCGTGGCGTGCGGGATTTTCCCTGATTTCAATGTGGTGGATGACCTGCTGAAGACCGCCGAGACGGTGCGGCCGGTCTCGGAGCGTGTTGCGTTCTACCGCGACCGTCAGGCTGTGATTGTAAAGGCTTACCAAGGGTTGGTTGAGGTGTATGGCGAATTGGCCAAAGGGAAGTGACGAGTGATGGGTGACGAGTGAACACTGGCCGCTGAACACTGGCGAACGACGTTCTCTCAACCCTCAACGCTAAACCCTCAACGACAGATGTTTGTGACAGATGATTTGCAAGAGAAAGGAAACTGCGATGAAAGTGATGGTGATTCCCCGTCCGGGTATGATGGAGGTTCAAGAGGTTCCGACCCCGAAACCGGGTCCGTATCAGGCGTTGGTCAAGACCGAGGTGATGGCGCTTTGCAATTCGACCGACCGTAAGTTGGTCGAAGGCCACTTCCCCGGAATGGAGAAGTATCCGATGGCGTTGGGCCATGAGGATGCCGGGATCGTGGTGGAGATCGGCGAGAAGGTGACCCAGTTCAAACCCGGCGACCGGGTGATCGGCGGAATGGTCTCGGATTTCGGCGACACAGGCATCTCCTCCGGATGGGGCGGATTCAGCGAGTATGTCATCGTCCACGACCATGACGCGATGGTGCGCGACGGCGTGGCGGACGCGGAGCACGGCTGGTTCGACAGCTGCGAGATCCAGCGCGCCGTCCCCGAGGGGATCAGCGCCGACGCGGGCGCGCTGCTCTGCACCTGGCGTGAGGTCTACGGCGGGATCGGCGATTTCAGCATCCAGCCCAAGGACAAGATTCTGATCTACGGCGCGGGCCCGGTCGGGATGAGCTTTGTGAAGTTCACGAAGCTGATGGGCGTGAAGTGGGTGGGTCTGGTCGATCCGCTTCCGAACAAGCGCGCGCGGGCGCTGGAGATGGGCGCGGACGCCGTCTTCGCGCCGGAGGAGGTGAACTTCCCGGCTTCGACCTTCGATGTGATCGTCGATGCGGTCGGCAGCGAGAAGATCGTCAACGCCGCGATCCCGATGATCAAGCTCGGCGGGACGATCGGCGTCTACGGCGTGATCTCCCAGCCGGTCCTGACGGTTGAGAAGGGCAAGGGGCCCTACAACTTCAACCTGATCATCCACCAGTGGCCGACCCGTTGGCGCGAGCGGCTGGCGATGGAACCGATCTGCCAGTGGATCAAAGAGGGCAAGTTGAGTGCGGACGAGTTTGTGACCCACCGCTTCAACATCGCCGATCTGGACAAGGCGCTTGCCGCCGTCAAGGCGGGCGAGGCGCTCAAGGTGCTGATGACGTTCTAGGGAGTGCGAACCATGTATGACGTTGAGACGATAACGCCCACCGAACTCGCGGGGATGATCGACCATACCTTCCTGAAACCCTTCGGAGGACCTGAGCCGATTGAGAAACTGTGCGCCGAGGCGCGGGAATACGGCTTCGCGATGGTCGCGATCAATCCGAGCGAGATCGCGCGCTGCGCCGCCCTTTTGCGCGGATCCAAGGTCCGCGTCGGCGCCGCGATCAGCTTCCCGCTCGGCCAGATGACCTCCGCCGCCAAGGCCTTCGAGATCCGCGATGCGATCGACAAGGGCGCGGGCGAGATCGACATGGTCCAGAACGTCCGCGCCCTCCAGGAGGGGAACGACGCGCTGGTCTTCGCGGAGCTGAAGGATATGGCGGATGTCTGCCGCGCGCGCGGCGTGATCTCCAAGGTGATTCTGGAGACCTGCTACCTGACCGACGAGCAGAAGGTTCGGACCTGTGAGCTGGCGGTGAAGGCGGGGGTCGATTTCGTCAAGACCTCGACCGGGTTCGGGACGGCCGGCGCGACGGCGGCGGATATCGCCCTGATGCGCCGGACGGTCGGTCCCAAGATGGGCGTCAAGGCGGCCGGCGGGATCCGGACGCTGGAATCGGCGTTTGAGATGATCCGCGCGGGCGCCACCCGGATCGGGACCAGCGCCGGCGTGGCGATCGTCGAGGAACTCAAAAAGTTACGGTTAAACGGTTAAAGGGTTAAGTGGGGAACGGGGAACGGGAGTCCGTTGTCCGAAGTCCCGCGATTGCGCCGTTTGGCAAGAGGAGCGAAACATGAATAAGACAATGTGGATGATGGGTTTGCTGGGGTCCGTCCTGTTGGCGGGGTGTTGCTGTCCGTGTTGCGGCGGAAAGGGCGGGAAGCCGTTCGCCGTCTTTCCGGAGACCTGCACGACGCCGGACGGGATGGCGATTGACGCGAAGGGGCGGCTGGTGATCGCCGCGCCGAACTACAACGACACCAAACAGCCGGCCGCGNNGCCGCGCTTTTCCGGTTGGATGAGCCAAACGGTACGCCCTACCGTTGGGCGTTGGTCCCGACGCTGGAGAAGACCGGTCTCGCCGCCCCGATGGGCATCTGCTTCGGGCCGGAGGGCGAGCTGTATGTCTGCGACAACCAGGGGTGGTCCGGCACGGAGAAGGGTAAGAACGAGGGCCGTCTGCTGCGTCTAAACTTCAAGGATGACAAGCTGGCGGATTACGTCGTGATCGCGCGCGGGATGGAGCATCCCAACGGCGTTCGCTACCACAACGGCAAACTCTACGTGACGCAGAGTTGCCTCTCCGCCATCAAGGATCCCTCGGGCAAGCTGGTGAGCGGCGTCTACCGCTTCAATCCGACCGATAAGGATATCACGGTCAAGAACACGAAAGAGGATCCGCAGCTGATCCTGACCTTCGTCACCCAGAATCCGTACTGCCAGTACGGGCTGGACGGGATCGTCTTTGACAGCAAGGGCAACCTCTTCGTCGGCAACTTCGGCGACGGCACGCTCCACCGCGTCACTTTCGACGCCGAGGGCAAGGTCACCTCCAACACCCTCTTCGCCAAGACCGATTTCGACTACAGCGATCCCGCCGCGAAGGGGTTCATCGACCGCGCGGTGAAGACGAAGATGCGGACGACCGACGGCATCTGCGTGGACAGTGACGACAACATCTATGTCGCCGACTTCTCCAACAACGCCATCGCCAAGGTCACCCCGGAGGGGAAGATCAGCGTGATCCGCCGGGATCCCGACAGCGACGGAATGAAGGGCGGGCTGAACCAGCCGGGTGAGCCGATTATCTGGCGCGGCAGTCTGGTTATCTCCAACTTCGATGCCGTTGTCTCCCCGGACAAGGTCAACACCAAGACCGACTTCCCCTGCACCCTCAGCGTGATGCCGTTGAAGTAGGGGCGCATGGATCGGTTCACACACTGGTTTTTCGACTTCGACGGGACGCTGTGCGATACCGAGCCGGACATCATTGGCGCGTGGGAACGCGCCTTTGAGCGGGGCGGGATCCGCTGTCCCGATTTTCGGAAGCGGTTCAAAACCGGGCCGACGCTCCAGGAGACGATCCGCCTGATCTTCCCTGAGGCGTCGGCTGACGAATGCCGTCAATTCGGCGAGGCCTTCAAGGTCGCCTACGACACATCGGGGTTTCCCCATTCCGTGCCCTATCCCGGCATCGAGGCGTGGCTGACGCGGCTGCGTGAGGCGGGAAAGCGGCTTGCGATCGTCACCAACAAACGGCGCAAGCCCCTCCTCATGCTGTTGGAGAAACTCGGGTGGAATCCGTATTTCGACGGCCTTTATACGGTCGATACCTTCTCTGACCGGAAGATGACGAAGAACGAGGTGTTGGCGGTCGCGCTGAGGGAGATGGAAGCGCCGGCGGCGGTGAGTGTGATGGTGGGGGACACGGTGCCCGACATCACCGCGGGCCAGGTCAACGGCATCGCGACCGCCGCCGTCCTTTGGGGGTACGGTGCCGCCGATGCCCTCCGGGCCGCCCATCCCGACTTCCTTTGCTCAAGCCCAATGGACGTTGGGGGCAAAGAAGGATTAAACGATTAAGGGGAATGGGGGACGGGGCTCGCTAGCGCTCGCTTGGTCTGGGAATGACCCAGGCCAAAACATCGACGTTAGAGGTTAAGACAAACGGATTTGCTCACGCCTACGGCGTTTGCGATGAGAGCGGCGTTAGCCGCGAACAAATCGGTGTGTTAACTGCCACTCAACGCAAGACAAACGGATTTGCTCACGCCTACGGCGTTTGCGATGTGAGCGGCGTTAGCCGCGAACAAATCGGTGTGTTGGGCGGGGTTCGCCGTTCCCGTGGCATGGTCCGCGAACGTGGCGGTGGAGGCTACTTCTGGCGTGTGATTTCAAACAAATCGCCATCGTAACGCCGGGGAAGTTCCACCTGGAAACCGGACTCCTCCAGCTCACGTCCGGTCAGCTCCGCGATCCGCATACGCGCGGATCCCCGCTTGACGGCATACCGCGCGTTCGGATCAAGGCCGCGCACGGTGACGCGTCTGACGGATTCCTCCGCGCCATGCCGGAACACGCCTACTATTCCGCCACTCTTTGTTTCGGTGTTGATCCGGGCGAAACCGTCCCACGCGCCTTCATGCGGAGCGCCGAAGCCAGGCAAATCTTGGCGGAACGCCATGAAGCCGTGCGACGCCTCAAGTTCCTTCAGCCATCCGGCCAACGCCTTGTATTCCGCCCGCTCGGGCGCCGACAGTTTGCGCGGATCGCCCAGCATAATCGGTAACGTGCCGGCCAGCGATTTGAACGAAAGCAGATGGTCCTCCTCGTCCATCCAAAGATTACCGATGACCAGCGATGAGGCGGGCAGGGTCAAGGCGCGTTCCCAGGCGAGGGTACGTTCCTCCAGCCGGGCCTCGTTGCCGCGTTTGATATTCGCGAGCCAGTTACCCTCCGCGTGTTTTGCGATGCCGTAATCCATCAGGAAGAGTTTCCCCGCAGTCTCGAAAGTACAGTCGATGAAGAGGTCCGGGGCGGCGGCATGCAGTTCGTCGAAAAGCGTCATGCAGGCCTCATAAATCGCCTGAAGGGAGTCGTCATAGCCCCTGTGGCCCGGATGGTCCGTCGCATAGCACCCGGTCCGTGTATCATCGTAGACATAGGCGCTCGTCGCTATCGCGAGATCAAGCTTCACGTAGGCGAGGCCGTTCTCCTGGACATGCGCGAGAATGCGGTCCCGGATATACGCCCGCCATGGCGTCGCCATACAGGCCGTCCGGGCTTTGCCGCCCGAGGTGTGCAGGTTGGCGATCTGTCCCCGTTTGTCCCGCGTGAACCATTCGGGATGCTCGGCGAACGGTGCGGAGTTGGGGCTCACCCACGCGAGCGTGAGCCACAGCCCCGGCCTCATTCCCTTGGAGCGGATGTAGTCGAAAGTGGGCTTCAATCCCCCCGGAAACTTCTTCTCGTCCACCGCCCAATCGCCGTGGCCGTATTTCCCGTCCGACACGCATACCTGCCATCCGTCATCGATTACGAACTCCTCCACGCCGCACTCCGCCGCCGCGTCCGCCAATTCGCGCACCAGTCCGGCGTTGACGTTTGTGCGGAACGGGCTCCAGGTGTTGTACACGAACATCGGCTTACGGGGGATCTGCTCCACCCGCACTCCCATGTGTTTGCGCACGTAGTCGGCCACCGCGCCCTCAATCACGCGTTCGGGATCGGAACAGCCGTTGTAAGGCGCGGTGAAGACCGGGGCCGCCGTCCAGCGCTCACCCGGCTTGAGCCAACGCTTGAACGGGAAGGTCTCGCCCGAATGGGGCGTTCCGGAGACGATATAGCAGCCGTCCTGAAACGTCGTGGTCCGCTTCATCGTCGAAACCGCCTCGTTGCCCACAGCGATTCCGCGGCGTCCCGGGTAGTTGTGGACGACCACGAGAGGATCGTTCCAATTTCCGAAATAGGTTCCGTCCTCGCGATATCTGGCGAATCGGCGCAGGGTGTGCGACGAGGTGCAATCCAACGGCATACGGAACGTCTCGACATCGACATCGGAGAGACACGCATCCTTGTCGCCCGTGTTTGTCACGGAAAGCGTTTTACGGATGAGGGCGATGCCGGGATAGGTTCGATAGGTCAATTCAATTCCAATCCGGCCATCCTCCGATGTCGCCAGCACACGGCACTCAACCGCGCCCTTTTCCACCTCCCGCTTTTCGAGCCGCACCCCTTTCCAGACCGACCACCCGGCATACATCTGGCCATCTATCTTGAACGCAAACTCCGGCGAACCTTTCTGCATGAAGGCCGTGCCGTCGGCGAGTTGGTATGAAAGTCCCAGCAGTTTGCCGCCGCTCGTGTCAAGTGTCCGCGAGACAAGCCCCTCCGCGACGCACAGTTGATTTTCGGCGGCGGGGAGTCCAAACGCCGCGAACAACAATGCCGCAACAACCATCCGTCTTACGAAGACCGTGAACAATCCCTCTGTCATCTCTTTCTCCTGTCGTTCGGGGTATGCCTCATCCCGTCTGCAATGGGCCCGTGCGACGTCCATCGGACGGACATGGCTGGCCATGCTTTCTTGCGAACGGAAAGCAGTTTAGCGAATTCCGGTTAAGGACGCAATGGGGGATTCCGCGCATGCGAGAGGAATCCCTCCTTGGCGATGCAGGCCATGTCGCGATCGTCTGGCGGATGTCATTTTCCTGTGTCCGTTTCCTTGACGGGGGAGGTGCGGCCATTTATCATCTGTTCGGTTTCCTTAAAGGGGAATGGGGAACGGATGTCGGATGGCCGATGGGCCAGAAACGGGGGATGAGAAGATGGCGTTTGGAAAGAGAACGTGGTGCGGTTTTTTAGCGGTGGTGGCGGCGGGAATCGCGTTTGCGGACGGTTTGCGGTTGACCGCGCCTGCCGACAGGGCGACGGTTCCGACCCTTTCGGAGGGACAGAAGGCATATCTGGCGATGCCGAGGAAGGAACGGGTCGCCTATTTCGCGGATGAGGCCAAGCGGCGGGAGATGAAGAAACTCGGCTACTATCCGCAGCCGCTGACGCTGTCGTGGGAAGGGGTTCCGGCCGGGACAAAGGCCGTCGTCTCGGTCTACCGGTTGCCGGATCGGACGTGTGTCTTTCAGGAGGAGACGGAGGGAACCTCCGTCCGGATTGACAACCTGGAGATCGCCCGCACCTACGGCTGGCGGGTGGAGGCGGCGGGGGAGAGCCGTACCGCCGTGTTCACGACCGAGGCGATCGCGCCGCGGCTGATCCGGGTGCCGGGGGTCCCGAATGTCCGGGATCTGGGCGGCCGGATCGGGCTTGGCGGGAAGCGGGTCCGGCAGGGCCGCGTCTTCCGGAGCGCGGGGCTGAACGACAACGCCGAGAATGTCTATCTGACGAAGGAAGAGCTGGCGGCTTCCGGGCGGATCCCGGCGCTGGATGCCGAGAAGGGGACGCTTGAGGCGGAACGGGCGCGTTTCGAGGCGTTTCAAAAGAATCCCGCCTCGTTCAGGCTGGTTCCGAACACCCTCTCCTCCGCGTGGACGGTGTTCCGTCCGGCACGGGAGGTGACCGATCGGGAAACGGCGGAGCTTGCCCGGTTGAATGCGGTGCCCGAAAGCCTCTTCGGCGTGAAGGGCGAACGGGTCACGGCCGACAAGCGGGGGAATTTCCAGTTCGAGCGGGTGGCGGAGAAACCGGTGTTCTTCCTGCAGGCGTTTGATGCCGAGGCGGACGGGTATCTTTCCGTGGCGATCAGCTCCTCGCAGATCGCCTCGATCCGGATGAACGGGACGGTGGTGTACGACCTCTTCCGGATCCGGAACCGCGCGGGGGATTTTTCGAGTGCGGATCGGACCCTTCCGCTGCCGGTCAAGAAGGGGAGAAACCTGATGGTGGCGCTGGTCGATACCAACTCGCGGGCCCGCGCCTGGCGCTGCACGATCGCCCCATCCGAACCGGTCACGCGGCTTTTCTCCAGTGAACTCAAGTATCTGCGTTACCGGCTGAAGGATCTGTACCGGGTCTACAAGGGACGCCGGGCGGGACGGAACCGGCTGGACGGGAAAACCCTGCCATTCATGCTGGAGACGCTTGGAATCAAGAGCGATATCGACCTGCGCAGCGACGGGGAGTGCTGGGGGATGACGGGGTCGCCGCTCGGGCCGACCGTGACGTGGTTCCACTACTCCTCCTCGGCCTACGGCGGGATGCAGAGCAAAGAGGGGCGGGAGGCCTTCACGAAGGTCTTCCGGGTTTTCCTGGACGAGAAGAACTATCCGATCGATTTCCACTGCATCGCGGGACAGGACCGAACCGGCGCGGTCGCCTTCATCCTGAACGGGTTACTCGGCGTTTCCGAGGAGGAGCTGTATCTGGACTGGGAGTCGACCGGATTCTGGAACGGCAGTGCCAGCTTCAACCACCGGAACCTGTTCGACAAGCTGGTTGAGGGATTCCAGAAACGGGAGGGGGCCGATCTGCACGCCAAGATTGAGGGATATGTGCTCAGCCTCGGTTTCACCCCCGGGGATATCGCAGCGTTCCGGAAAATGATGCTGGAACCGTGAAAAAACGGTCCTTTGCCGCGTTTGGCGATCATTTTCGCAAATCACGCCATTTCCCCCTTGCCGGTCAGACCCGTTTTTGCTAAATTCATTTATCTGCTATGAAAATTGTCATTCTTTTGGGTGCGCCCGGATCGGGCAAAGGGACGGTTGCCGCGCGTTTGGTGGCGGCCGATGCGACGCTGAAGCATGTTTCCAGCGGCGATTTGTTGCGTGACGCGGTGAAACGGCAGACGCCGGCGGGTGTCGAGGCCGAGGGCTTCATGAAGCGGGGCGAGCTGGTTCCCGACACGATCATCGCGCAGATGATCGGCGATCTGATGAAGGGAATCCAGGGCGAATGCACGCTGTTGCTGGACGGTTTCCCGCGCACCGTGGTTCAGGCGGAGATTTTGGACAAGACCATCGCCGGATGCGGCGCGGAACTTTCCTGCGCGGTGTTGCTGGATGTCGCGGACGAGGTGCTGGTGGAGCGGATCGCCGGCCGGCGCGGTTGCCCGAAGTGCGGCGCGGGATACCACATCAAGAACCTGCCCCCGAAAGTCGAGGGGATTTGCGACGTGTGCGGCGCCGAACTGATCACCCGGAAAGACGACAATCCCGAGACGGTGAAGAACCGGCTGGCGGTCTACAAGAGCCAGACGATGCCGTTGATCGATTTCTACAAGGGCCGCGGCCAGTTGCGCGAAGTCGCCGGGGTCGGAGCGATTGACGAGATCGTCACCCGCGTGAAACAGGCGTTGGCATGAAGATTCAGCTGAAAAGCAAGGCGGAGCTTGACGCAATGCGCGTCAGCGGCCGCCTGACCGGGCAGGTCCTGCGGCAGGTCGCGGAGGCCGTGCAGCCCGGTATGACGACCGGGGATCTGGACGAGCTGACCCGGGAGCTGATCAAGAAGACCGGGGGGCGGCCGTCGTTTCTGAATTACAACGGCTATCCCGGCGCGATTTGCATTTCAATCAACGACGAGGTGATTCACGGTATTCCGGGGAAACGGGTTGTACTTCCCGGGGACATCGTGAGTCTGGACGTCGGTGTGTGTTACGACGGGTTCCATGGGGATTCGGCGCGGACCGTGATGGTCGGCGTGACCGATCCCGATGTGATCCGTCTGGTGGAGACAACCCGGAAGGCGCTGGAGGCGGGGATCGCCGCCGCGCGTCCGGGGGGACACCTTTCCGACATCTCCCATGCGGTTCAGGTCGTGGCGGAGGCGGCGGGGTGTTCAGTCGTGAGGGAGTTTGTGGGGCACGGCGTGGGGCGTCACCTCCACGAGGATCCGCAGGTTCCCAACTACGGTGCGCCGGGGCACGGGCCGGTTTTGAAGCCCGGAATGACGATCGCGATCGAGCCGATGGTCAATCTGGGACGGCCGGGTGTCCGGGTTTTGGATGACGATTGGACCGTGGTCACAAGGGACGGGCAACCGTCCGCTCACTTCGAGCACACCGTGGCCGTGCTTGAAGAAAAGGTGGAAATTCTGACGCTGGCATAAAATTTCCAACTTTTCGGTAGACAAGGGGCGGTACTTTATGATTAAATGGACACCCTTTTTTTAACAGAGGAAGAGAGTCATGAAAGTTCGTAGTTCAGTACGGCGCATGTGCGAGCGTTGCCGGGTGATCCGTCGCCGCGGCATCGTGCGTGTCATTTGTACGAACCCCCGCCATAAACAGCGTCAGGGTTAATTTGGAGAGGAAATCATGCCGAGATTGTTAGGTGTGGATGTTCCGGGTAAGAAACGCGTCGAGTACGCGCTTCGGTACATTCACGGAATCGGCCCCCACCGGGCCACGGATGTGGTCGATCACTGCAAGATCGATCCCGCCAAGAAGGCGGATGAGCTCACTGCGGAAGAGATCCGTCAGATCGTCACGTATATTCAGGATACCTATCGGGTCGAGGGTGACCTGCGCCGCGAGGTTTCGCAGAACATCCGCCGTCTGATCAGTATCGGTTCCTACCGGGGTCTGCGCCACAAGCGGAGTCTGCCGGTCCGCGGCCAGCGGACCAAGACGAACGCCCGTACCCGCAAGGGGTCGAAGCGTACGGTCGGAGCGGTCCGCGATAAGGCGGCCCGGGCGGCGATGAAGGCGGCCAAGTAACCCTTTTTACTGAAGGCGAAAACGAATGAGCGAAGAAACCAAGACTGAAGAGAATGCCGTTGTCACGGAGCAGCAGCAGGCGATGAGCGAGGCTGCCGCGGTTTTGGCCGCCGGTGACGATACGGCGAAGGTCGCCGCCGAAGCGGCGAAGAAAAAGGGTAAGGGCAAGTCGATTCCCGCAGGGATCGCGTTTGTCCGCTCGACGTTCAACAACACGCAGGTTTCCATTGCCGATGCGCGCGGCGGTGTGATCTCCTGGAGTTCGGCCGGCAAGGCCGGGTTCAAGGGTTCCCGCAAGTGCACCGCCTTCGCAGCCACAATGGTCGCGCAGGATGCTGCCCGCCAGGCCTACGCCAAGGGCATGCATGAGGTCGAGGTCCGGATTCAGGGCGCCGGGGCCGGGCGTGAGTCCGCCGTCCGCGCGATCCAGTCCGCCGGCATTCATGTGACCCTGATCAAAGATTGCACGCCGATTCCCCACAACGGCTGCCGTCCCCGCAAACGGAGGAGAGTCTAATGGCACGTTATATTGGTCCCAAAACGAAGATTTCCCGCCGTTTCGGCGAGCCGATCTTTGGCCCTGACAAAGTTCTTGAGCGCCGTCCCAATCCTCCGGGACAGCACGGGGCGAAACGGAAGCGCAAGCTCTCCGAGTATGGCGAGCAGCTCCGTGAGAAGCAGAAGGCGAAATACATCTACGGGATGCTGGAGCGGCAGTTCCATCTGTTCTTCCAGCGCGCGCTGGCGAAAGAGGGCAAGACCGGCGAGCTGCTGATGCAGATGTGCGAGTCGCGTCTGGACAACATCGTTTTCCGGCTGGGCATCGCTCCGACCCGCGCGGCGGCCCGTCAGCTGGTGACGCATCGGCACATCGTCGTTGACGGCAAGGTGCTGAGCATTCCGTCCTACATCGTGAAGGTCGGCCAGACGGTTGGCGTCCGGGAATCGAACCGCACGATGGTTGCGATCGTCAGTTCCCTCGCCGCTCCCCGCGTGGCCCCCAGCCCCTGGCTGGAGTGGGATGAAGCCACGATGACGGGGACGTTTACCCGCATTCCGGAACGCGCTGAAATTCCGGAAAACGTGAACGAGCAGGCGATTGTTGAATTGTACTCGCGCTAGGATTTTCTGCGCACGGAAGGTCTGCCGCTTGCGGTTTAAGCCCCAGGCGGTGGCATAGTTTGAAAGGACGGAACCATGCCGATTCGTTTGAGTCGTTTTGAAATGCCCCGGCGCGTGCAACGGGATGAGAGTACCGCGGACGGAACGTATGCCCGCTTCGTCGCGGAACCGTTTGAGGTGGGGTACGCCCGCACCATCGGGAATTCGCTGCGTCGTGTGTTGTTGTCCTCGATTGAAGGTGTCGCGATCACCTCGGTGAAGATCGCGGGGGTTAGTCACGAGTTCTGCTCGGTGCCCGGGATCAGCGAAGATGTCACGGACATCATCCTGAACCTGAAGCGCGTGTTGCTCAAGACCTACAGTCGGAACCCCGGTTTCCTCCGTCTCTCCCGCAAGGGGCCCTGCGAGGTGACCGCCGCCGATTTCGCCGCGGAAAACAGCGTTGAGGTTCTTAAGCCTTCCCAGCACATCGCGACGTTGGATACGGACGGCTCCCTGGAGATGGAGGTCGAGATCCGGACCGGTCGCGGTTTTTGTTCGGCGGAGGGAAACAAGACGGGTGATCAGGAGATCGGGCGGATCCCGATCGACAGCATCTTCTCGCCGGTCACGCGGGTCAACTTCCAGGTTGAGAATACCCGTGTCGGGCAGCGGACGGACTATGAGAAGCTGATTCTCGATGTCTGGACCGATGGCCGGGTGTCGGCGGACGAGGCGCTGAAGACGGCGGCCGCGGTCCTGCGCCACCATCTGGACGTTTTCGTCGATTACAGCGAGGAAGTGCTGGAGTTTGAGGAGTCCGAGAAGAAGGTCGATGAGGAACGCGACCGTCTGCGCCGTGTGCTGAACATGAGCGTGAACGAGATCGAACTGAGCGTCCGCGCGGCCAACTGCCTGAACAACGCGAACATCACCACGGTGGGTGAGCTGGCGATGAAGACCGAGGCCGATATGCTGAAGTATCGCAACTTCGGTAAGAAGTCGCTGAACGAGATCAAGGATAAGCTGACCGAACTCGGATTGTATCTGGGTTACAAGTTTGATCCGGAGCTGATCGAAAGTAACAAGTAGAAAGTTTGAGGTAAGAGATGCGTCACAATTGTGTTGCGAAGAAGTTCGGCCGCTCCATGGCTCACCGCAAAGCGCTGATGAGAAACATGGTCACCAACCTGGTTCTGCAGGAGTCGATCATCACCACCACCCCGAAGGCTAAGCAGGCCCGCCGGGATGCCGAGAAACTGGTGACGATGGCCCGCAAGGGCACGTTGGCTTCCCGCCGGAACATCGCGGCGTTCCTGATGGATCCGGATGCCGTGCGGAAGATGATCGATGTGATCGTCCCGGCGATGGAAGGCCGGAAGGGTGGTTACACCCGGATTCTGAAACTCGGAACCCGCCGCGGCGACGCCGCGGAGCGTTGCGTGTTCCAGTGGGTGGTCATGCCCAGCCGGAAAGAGACCGAAGCCGCTTCGAAGGCTGAGTCCGCGCCTGCGGAAGGCACCGCCGAGGCACAACCCCAGGCGTAACCGTCTGCAAATGGTTAAAAGGGGGTGTCCGCGTTTCGCGGGCACCCCTTTCTTGATTGGATATCTGTTTTTCCGCGCCGGATGCCGGCGGACGGAGGTTGGGAAGGAAATCGCGATATGGCAGAGAGCAAGAAATTGGCGGAACGGATCCGGATGTACCGGGAACGTTTGGAGATGTCGGTTGAGACGCTTGCCGAGAAATCCGGTGTGGCGGCGGATGTGATTCGCGCGCTGGAGGCGGATGAGGCATACCCCGCGCTCGGCATCCTTACGAAACTCGCCCACGGCCTCGGCCAGCGGCTGGGAACCTTCATGGACGACCAGTTCACCCCCGACCCCGTCATCGTGCGCGGGGACGCCCGCAAGGGGGAGGCCGCCACCCACAAGGCGGCCATCAGCGGCGGCTTCTCCTATTTCCCGTTGGGGCGGGGCAAGACCGACCGCCATATGGAGCCGTTCTATATCGAGATCGCCGCCGACGCCCCCGCCTCCCTCTCTTCCCACGAGGGCGAGGAGTTCATCGTTGTCGTCTCCGGTGAAGTCGAGCTGGTCTACGGGAAGGAAACCTTCCTCCTCAAGCCGGGCGATTCGATGTACTATAACTCCGTTGTCCAGCATCTGGTCCGCGCGGCGAACGGAAAGCCCGCGACGATCTACGCCGTCATCTATATGCCGCTCTAGGAGGCCGCGATGGAAGAGAAGCTGTTCAAGTTGACCGATCCGTTCGGGACCGCGCCGACAAAGCCGCCGTTCAAGCAGCCGGTTTCGGCGGGCGTCCCCTGGAACAACCTGCCCGTCACGCGGGAGTACACCCTCGGACAACTGCTGGATCAGACGATCGCCCGCTGTGGGCCGCAGGACGCGCTGGTCTATGCGGACCGTGATTTCCGCCTCACCTGGTTCGAGTTCGGCATCGAGGTCGATCGCCTGGCGCGCGGTCTGATGGCGCTGGGCGTGCAGCGCGGCGAGAAGATCGCCCTTTGGGCCACCAACGTCCCGCATTGGATCATCCTGATGTTCGCGGCCGCGAAGATCGGCGCCATCCTCCTGCCCCTGAACACCAACTACAAGACGGCCGAGATCGATTTCGCCCTGACCCAGTCTGACACGGAAAACCTCTTCATCATCAACGGTTACCGCGATACGGACTATGTCCAGATCATCAACAACCTGATTCCCGAATTGAAGGAACAGCCGCGCGGGGAGCTGCGCTCGGCGAAGTATCCCCATCTGAAGCGGGTGATGTTCCTCGGTCCCGAGAAGCACCGCGGCATGTACTCCCTGAACGAGGTGCTGGCCCTCGCGGTGCAGACCTCGCAGAGCGAGTATTACGCGCGGCAGGCGGAGCTGGATGTGAACGATGTCGTGAACATGCAGTATACGAGCGGGACCACCGGTTTCCCGAAGGGGGTCCAGCTGACCCACCGCAACATCGCGAACGATGGTTTCTGGATCGGGGCCTGCCAGAATTTCTCCGCCCGGGACCGCGTCTGCATCCCCGTTCCCCTGTTCCACTGTTTCGGGTGCGTGCTGGGGGTGATGTCCTGCGTCAACCACGGTTCGACGATGGTGATGCTGGAGAAGTACGACGCGATCACGGTGATGATGTCGATCGAGAAGGAGCACTGCACCGCTGTGTACGGCGTTCCGACGATGTATATCGCCATTCTGGACCATCCGCTTTTCAGCAAGTTCGACTTCTCATCGCTCCGGACCGGTATCATGTCGGGTTCGACCTGCCCGGTCAAACGGATGCAGCAGGCGGTCGATCAGATGAACATGCGCGAGGTCACCAATCCGTACGGGTTGACCGAGTCGGGCCCGGTGATGACCATGACCCGCTACTTCGAGACCAGCATCGAGCGCAAGTGCCAGACCATCGGCCAGGCGCTGCCCGGCGTTGAAGTCGCGATCATCAATCCCGAGACGCAGGAGCTGTGCGCGATCGGGGAGGATGGCGAGATCTGCTGCCGCGGCTTCAACACGATGAAGGGCTACTACAAGATGCCCGAACACACCGCCAAGTGCATCGACGAGCGCGGCTGGCTCCACTCCGGCGACATCGGCCACATGGACGCCGACGGCTATTTCTATATCACTTCCCGGCTGAAGGATCTGATCATCCGTGGCGGCGAAAACATCTCGCCGCGCGAGGTGGAGGATTTCCTGAGTCACTGCGAGGGGGTTCAGGATGTTCAGGTGGTCGGTTGCCCGAGCAAGAAATACGGGGAGCAGCCCGCCGCCTTTATCATCAAGATGCCCGGAAGCCAGTTGACGGAAGAGGATGTCCAGGATTACTGCAGGAACAAAATCTCCTGGTTCAAAATCCCGAAGTACATCCATTTCATGGACGAATTCCCCATGACCGCCAGCCAGAAGATCCAGAAGTACAAGCTGCGCGAACTCGCCGCCCAACTCTGGCCCGATGCGTGATAAAGCGTGACGAATGACGGGTGGGAAACGGAATGCCGTCTCCCACCCGTCCCGTTTGTCCCTTCCGTCCCGTAATCTTTTAGTCTTCCTTCAGGGCGAGCGCTTCCCGGAGCCTGCATCCTTCGCAGTCGGGCTGCGCGTTGAGGCAGAAGTCGAGGTGGATTTGGATCAGCCCCTGTTGAAGGAGACCGTTGTCGGCGTAGAGGGCGGGGTTGTGGTCACGCCCGAAGAGATGCCAGGCGGTCAGCCGCATCGGGGCGGAGATGTCCTCGGAGGGAAGCCGCCGGATGACCTGGTTTTCGGGCCAGCGGCCCTCCGCCAGCGCCATCGGCAGGACGGTGTTGGTGAGGATCGCGGCGATTCGCGATTCGCCCAGCAGATCATGGAGCCCCTTGCCCGGTTCGGAGGTGAAGACCAGCCGATTGTTCCAGAAGGGCCAGCGGCATCGGGACAGGAAGCAGTCCGCCGCCTGCGAACGCCACCGCAGGCCCGCTTCATGGGTGATGGCGTCGAGGGTCTCCAGGAGAGGCGGCGATCCGGTGAAGAGGGCGGCCGCGGCGGCCAGTCGGCGGACCGGGGCGTTCTGGGGGCGGATGCCGCCCAGAACCCACTCGATCGGTTCGGGCGGATCGGCCGCTTCACCCGCCAGTCTCCACCAGCGGTCCCAGAGGGAGCGGAGCATCTGCCGACCCTCCGGGTCAGGCGCGGTCGAGGGATCGGGCAGGAGGGCGGCGTATCCCAGCAGCTGGGCGAGCGCGTCCTCACGCGTTTGATCCGCCAGCGCCGCAAACGGAAGCTGACGGGCCACCTGGCGGAAGGCCGCCTGATTGTGTTTGTAGCCCAGGGCGGCCATGACCTCTTCGTAAAAGATCTGGTAACGGTCACCGGTCTGCCGGAGCCGTTGGGCGATCCGCAGCGCTTTGGCGCGCAGGCGGTACTGGCCCGCCGCCGTCAGAAGCCGCTTCGCCTTCTCGGGATCGTCCTTCAGCAACGCCTCGCACGGCCGGGGCGTTTCCGGGAGGATGGCGTGGGGATAGGCCTTGAGGTCGATGTCATCCAGCGAAAAGCCGGGACGGGAAGAGACCGGTTCGCAGAGGGGGAGTTGGAGCGCTCCGGCGGGAAGGCCCTGCGGCCGCTTGCCGGGAAACCAGGTGACGTGCGCCACGACCCGTCCGTAGGCGGGATCGGAAGTGTGGCGGTGGCTCTCCCAATCGGAGGGCCGGACGTGGATCTCCACATCGCCGCGCAGCTGGCGCGCGCCGGGATCGATCTGGAGCCGGGCGTTCAGGAAGTCGGGACCCGCCTCCAGATTCCACTCGCCGGGATGGAGAACGGAGACCCGCTCACCGGTGGGGAGCCGGAAGGCCGCGGGGCGGTAACGGCTGTCGAACCAGACGCATTGCAGGTGACGCTCGGACCAGTGGAAACCGGCCCGGTATGCCGCCGCCGCGTCCCTGCAGGAACGGGCGGCGCCGTTTTGCAGAAGCGCCTCATACGCCCCGGCGGAATCGAGGGCCGGAAAGAGGTCCCCGTCAGCCGGATGCGTCCAGAGGTCTGCCTGCTTGTCCGTTAGACCCCCGCCTGTTTTTTCATGGTCGAGAGGGCCTTCGCCCAGAGTTCCTCGATCGGGGGCGTCCGGGTTCCGTCCTCCTGTTTCTTTTGCGGCCAGCCGCATTCGCAGGAGATGCCGCCCGTGTAGCCGATGTCGCGGAGCGCGGCGAAGTAGTCCGAGAAATCCTCACCGTGGATTCCCGGGCAGACCCGTCCGTTGTGTTCCGCGATGTGGCAGTGGCGGATCTTGGCGCCGGCCTTGCGGAAGTCGTCCGCCGGCTCCTTCTCACACCGCATGTGGTAGAAGTCGCCCAACAGGCGGATACGCGGCTTGTCGATGAGATCCACCATCTCGGACCCCTCCGGAACCGTCTGGAGGTAGTTGGCCTCCTTCTTGTTCAGCGGCTCCAGCACCACGGTCACCTTGCAGTCCGCGATCCGGTCGCCCAGTTTCCGGCAGAAGTCGATGAACTGGTCTTTCGCCTTCGCGATGTCAAAATCCTTGGGCGCGTTTCGCGCGCCGCCGCTGCCGAACACGATGCAGGTCATGTTGATCAGGTCCGCTCGGCGGCAGGCCTTCTCGGCGTAGGCGAGCGCCTTCTCGTGGAGCGGGTTCGGCCCGGTCAACTTCAGGTCGCCGGGAATGAACCCGTTGCAGGAGCGGATCGGCAGGGGAGAGGCCAGCAGTTTGTCGAGCTGCGGCTTGAACGCCTCGTCCGAGTCGTTCGGGCGGAGCGTGCCGCCCACGCCGAGCTCGATGAAGTCAAATCCCGCGGCCTTCATCTTCGCGGCGCGGTCCAGCCCCTGGCAGGCGCCGAAGAGAAACTTCGGCTTGGCCGTCCCGTCGGCAAGCGTTTGATGCGCCGCGCCGGTGAGGCCGGCGGCGGCGAGGGTTGTCATAAACGTTCTGCGTGTCATCGTCAGACCTTACGCTTTGATACGGGAGTCATAACCCTTGAAGACTTTACCGCCGGCGATCACTTGGCGCTGCTCGGCATCGAAGGTCGCGCGGCAGCCGGTCCGGGCGGAGGCGTTGGCCATGATGAGCGCGATCGCGTGGGAGTAACCGGCCTCGATCGGGGCGTTCGGGTTCTTCCGGGCGCGGACGCACTCCATCCAGTTCCGCATGTGCGCGCCGGTCAGCGGGTCCGCGCCGGTGTTCGCGCTGGTGACGACCACCTCCTTGGGCGCCGGCAGGGCCTTCTCTTCCCACTTCTTGCCTTCCACGCCTTCATTCGTGACCATCCGGCGGCCCATATCGACACAGCCGTTCGGCCCGAAGTACTTCTCGATCGGCGATTCGCGGTTGGGGTTCGACCCGCCGCCGCAGTTGTGCTGGTGGCTCTGGAAGACGCACTGGAAGCCCTTGCCCTTGACGCCGCTCTGGCCGTACTCGAGAACGGTGGTGAAGGTGTCGTAGCTCACGCGCCCGTCAACCCACTGGTAGAGCCCGCCGGAGGAGACCGCGCTGGTCGGATAGGCGAAGCCGGTGAACCAGGCGACGGTGTCGATCTGGTGGCACATCCACTGGCCGGGGGTCCCGGAGGAGAAGGGCCAGAAGAGGCGGAACTCAAGGTATTTGCGCGGATCGAACGGATAGCTCTTCGGGTCGCGGTCGAGCAGCCAGAGATCCCAGTCGATGTCCTCCTGCTTGAGGGACTGGATCAGCTTCTCGTTGCGGCGCCAGCGGCGCGGCTGGTTGACGTTCCAACGCAGGTCGACATAGGAGATGTCGCCGAAGGCGCCGGAGTTGATGAACTCCTTCGCGGCCTGATAGGATTTGCCGCTGCGGCGCTGGGAGCCGATCTGCAGGACCGCGCCCGGCGCGAAACCGGCCTTACGTTTGGCGTCCACGGCGTCCTTCAGCATGTTGGCGCTGTACATATCCTCGGCGAGCGGCTTCTCGCAGTAGGCGTCTTTCCCGGCCATCACCGCGTGGGCGGCGTGCTGGGCGTGCTGGAAGTCGGCGGTGGAGATGATCACGGCATCGATATCCTTCGCCTTCTCGTACAGCTCCACATCGCTGGCGTATCCGGCGATGTCGTGGCCGGTCTTCTCCTTCAGTTTGGGGATTGCCTCTTCGTTCAGCCGTTTCTTCCAGAGATCCGCCACGGCGACCAGATCGAAATTCAACTCTTTGGCATTCCCGAGGAAACAGGGAAGCAGCGAACTGCGGAAGCGGTCGGAATAACCGACGCATGCCACGCGGATGCGCTCGTTCGCGCCCGTGACGTTCAACGACGGTGCCTGCTGGGCTTTCAGAATACCGGGCAAGGCGGAGGCGACAACGCCCGCCGAGGTTGTTTTGACGAAATCACGACGATTCATGAATTTTAAAAACGACATGACGAACTCCCTTTGGCGGTTCGGCGGACAATCCGGTTCCTCCCGCGATGCCAAAAGCTTCGCTTACCTAAGAGCCCCATATCCGCTTTCCGACCTTGTTGAGATAGTTTAACAGGAAAGAGGGGCGTATGGCAAGGGGAAAGGGAGGCCGTGTCCCATTCGTCTCGTCCGTCCCATCCGTCCTGTCTGTCCCGTAATCTTGTAGCCCTTTAATCGCCCTTCCGCCACTCGATTAGCTCGATGAGCGCGTCGGTCCACCCCTCCAGCAGACCGTCAGTCGCCTTTGGTTGGTCGTAGGGTTTGCCGCGGCCGAGGTTTTCGGGGAAGGAGAGCGCTTGGGCGACGGCCTTTTTCGCCCCGTCCCGGTCGCCATTCTCCAACGCCTCAAGCGCGATTCCCCTCCAGGCGTAGACCCAGGCGGCGGTGGCGTTGTCGCCGCCTTCCGACGGGAGAATGTTGACCTTCTCCAGGAAGGCGATCGCCTTTTGGTAACGGCCGCTTCGCGCGAGGGCGTTGCCGTAGGCAAGTTTGATCGGGTTCGCGTCCGGAAAGCGCACGGCATAGGGCTCCACCTCCGCCAGCGCCTGTTCCCACTCCTGCTTCCCGGCGAAGTGGCGGTAGAGCGCGTGACCGGTCCGCCACGAGTTCTGACGTTTCGCGGCGTTGCGGAGGTCGCGGAGCGCCTTTTCGCCCGTCTCGCGCGAGGCGCGGTAGAGGTAGAAGATCTCGTCATCCGGCGTCTCGCCGCACGCCGCCAGCAGGCGGTCCGCCTCCCCGTTCCGGGCGTTGGCGGCCAGCCCGACCGCCGCATAGTATTTGAACTTCCATTCTGGGCGCGTCTCCGCGGCCCATGCGAGCGCGGGCAGGGTCTCGCGGCGGAACGGGAGCGCGAAGGCGATGGGTTTCGAGGCCACATTGTCCAGCGCCGCCTTCGCCTCGGCGGTCCGTTCGCGGCGGTTCAGCAGAAACGCCAGACGCACCCCGCCGACCGGATTCACCGCCGCCAGGCGGAAAAACCGCTCCGCGTCCCCGTCCAGACCCGCCTCCTCGTACCAGGTTCCGAGGTCGAGGTAGGTCTGGTAGGGGAACTCGCCCCGCACATATCGCTCGAAGGGCTCTTCGGTGTGTTCCGATTCATGCAGGTTCAGTTCATAGCGCGCGGCGTGGAAAAGCGGGACGCTTTCAAGGATGTCGCGGGCGGCCATCTGGGCCTCGCCGGTGTTTCCCCGCTTGCGGAGGGCGATGATCCGCGACAGCCAGGCGTCCAGGTTCAGCCCGTTCGCCATCAGGGCGTGGTCCGCCATCTTTTCCGCCGCCTCCCAGTGGCCTTCGCGCATTTCCGCCTTGGCGACGAGGGCGAACGCGGGGGCGCGGAAGAGCGGCGAGAAGGCGGCGATGCCCAGCCGCTCCTTCGCCGCGCGCAGGTTCCCCTCCGCGAAGAAGGCCTGCCCGTCCGCGTAGTTCGCCTCGGGGTCATAGGTGTTGACCGCGAGCGCGCGTTGGGCGTAGGCGTGGGCGTCGGCGTAGAGGCCGCGACGCACCGCGAGCGAGGCGAGCGCGCCGAGCGCCGGGACGAAGTGCGGCTCGGCGGCGAGGCAGGCCGTCAGCTCCTTCTCGCCCTCGGCGTCCAGCCGCTGGGGAAGCCGCTCCCC
>DBXN01000142.1:16299-16688 GCA_002309585.1 Verrucomicrobia bacterium UBA1211 | reverse complement strand
CCGATCACCGACGAGAACGTCTTCATCAGCGCCTCCTGTCAGGAGAAGGGTATCCTCTTCCTCCAGGGCAAGGGCCCGATGGGTTGCCGTTTCGCCGAAGAGGCGAAGCCCGCCGCCAAGAGCGGCCCCTGCACGGTGACGATCAACGGCAAGGCGTATGGCATCGAGCTGAAGGGCGACAAGGCCGTGGTCAACGGCAAGGAGATCGCCTTTACCGTCGCCGACGGTATCCAGAAGGCCGCGCCCGCCGCCGCCCCGACCGGCAACGAGACCGAGGTGAAGGCGTCGGTTCCCGGTTCGATCCTCCGCATCACCGCCTCGGTGGGCGCGACGGTCGCGAAGGGCGACGAGCTGCTGGTGATGGACGTCATGAAGATGGAAACGCCGGT
>DBXN01000142.1:13012-16257 GCA_002309585.1 Verrucomicrobia bacterium UBA1211 | reverse complement strand
GGCGACGTGCTGGTCTTGATCGGGTAGTGACGGGTTGGGGCGGTGCCCGGCCGAGGCTGGGCCGCCCCGCTCTTCGGGCCATCGGTTTTTGACCTTGGATTTTCGACTGAATAGGTGAAGGCTATGAAAAAACGTGTGATGATGTGTGCGGCGGCTTGCCTGTTGGCGTTGGGGCAACTCTTCGCGACGGCGGCGGAAGCCCCTGCGGCGCCGGCCCATGCGGACGGTACCGGAAAGGTGGAGATCACCCCGAAGCGGCGGGGCGACGGCGTGTGGCTGCCGGCGACGATCCCGGCCGATGTGCAGGTGACCTCGACAAAGAAGCCGCCGGCGAAGGATTGGAAAGAGATGCTGGGCCGCGTGAAGGAACTCTCCAAGGACACCGGTATCTCGGGGTTCATGCGCAAGACCGCCCCCGCCCATCTGACCGAAGGGTACTACGACTGGAACGGTAACTTCCATTCGGGCCACGAGGTGAAGGTGCTCGGCGGGATCCTGCCGTATGGCGTCGGCCAGGCGGTGATGATTCTCGTCTGCCTGGTGCTGATCTACCTTGCGGTCGTGAAGGGATTCGAGCCGCTGTTGCTGTTGCCGATCGGTTTCGGTGGGTTGCTGGCCAACATGCCGCTGGCGGGCGTGACCAATCCCCCGATGATGGATATGGCGACGGGGTTGACGGAGCCGGGCGGGTTCCTCTACTACTTCTTTAGTTTCGGTATCGATACCGGCCTCTTCCCGATCATGATCTTCATGGGCGTCGGGGCGATGACCGACTTCGGCCCGCTGATCGCCAATCCGAAGACCGCCCTTTTGGGTGCGGCCGCGCAGTTCGGCATCTTCTTCGCGCTCTTCGGCGCGTTGCTGCTGGGCTTTGACGTGAAGGGCGCCTCCTCGATCGGCATCATCGGCGGCGCGGACGGCCCGACCGCGATCTGGCTGACCTCCAAACTCGCCCCGGATCTGCTTGGCGCGATCGCCGTGGCGGCCTACTCCTACATGGCGTTGGTCCCGATCATCCAGCCCCCGATCATGAAGGCGCTGGTGCCGGCGCATCTGCGGACGGTCAAGATGAAGCAGCTCCGTCAGGTCTCGAAGATGGAGAAGGTCTGTTTCCCGCTGCTCGTGCTCCTGCTGTGCGGCCTGCTCCTTCCGAGCGCCGTGCCGCTGGTGGGCGCCCTGATGCTCGGCAACCTCTGCCGCGAGGTCGGTCCCTCCGTGGCGCGTCTGGCCGACACGATGTCCGGTCCGCTCTGCAACATCGTCACGATCATGCTCGGCCTCTCCGTCGGCTCCAAGCTGGCGTGCGAGAAGTTCCTCACGATCGACACCCTCAAGATCCTCCTCCTCGGCCTCTGCGCCTTCTCGGTGGGAACGGGCGCGGGCTGTCTGATGGCGCGTTTCATGAACCTCTTCCTGAAGGAGAAGATCAACCCGCTGATCGGCTCCGCCGGTGTCTCCGCCGTGCCGATGGCCGCGCGTGTCTCCAACAAGGTGGGTCTGGAATGTGATCCGACCAACTTCCTGCTGATGCACGCGATGGGTCCGAACGTCTCCGGCGTGATCGGCTCCGCCGTGGTGGCGGGCGTGCTCTACACGCTCTGCAAATAGCGCGGTCTGACGGAAACGGTTGCGGGCGGGGCGGCGGAAATGCCGCCCCGCCTTTTTTATGACGGGCGACTTTCCGCCCTTTTCACCTTTTAATCTGCCTTCGTATCCGTTAAACTACGGTTTTGTTTTTGAGGTGAAGTGCATCGCATGGGAAGGATGGGTTTCGGTATGGATCCGTTGTTGGATTTGTTGAAGAAGAACGCGCGGGAATCGGATGCGGTTCTGGCGAAGGAATTGGCGACCACGGAAGAGGATGTCCGCTCCCGTATCGAGGCGTTTCAGCGGGAAGGGGTGATCCGGGCGTTCCGCGCGGTGCTCAATACCAACATGCTGGATTCAGGCGATGTCCACGCGGTGATCGAACTGCGGATCCGGCCCGAGCGGGACGGGGGCTTCGACCGCCTTGCGGCGCGGATCAGCCGGTTTGAGCATGTGGAGTCGCTTTTCCTGATGTCGGGCCGCTATGACCTGCTGCTGTTCGTGAAGGGTAAGAGTCTCCAAGAGGTCGCGAATTTCGTGAGCGCCCGGCTGGCGACGCTGGATGGCGTGCTCTCGACGGCGACCCACTTCATGCTGAAAACCTATAAAGATCAGGGCGTCCTGATGGAAAGCGAAAACCGTGATGACCGGCTCCAAGTCTGCCCCTAATCCCTTTGTCGCGCCGCATGTCGCGGAGTTGCCCAAATCGGGCATCCGCGAATTCTTCGATATCGTCGCGGGTCGCAAGGACGTGATCTCACTGGGCATCGGAGAGCCCGACTTTCAGGCGCCGTGGCACATCCGCGAACGGACCATCGTCGCCTTGGAGCAGGGTTTCACCCGCTATACCTCGAATCTGGGTATGCCGGAACTCCGGCAGGCGCTCGCGGCCTACACGGAACGGTCGTTCGGCGGCGTCTACGATTGGCGTAACGAGATTCTGGTTTCGGTCGGCGTGAGCGAGGCGTTCGATCTGGCGTTGCGGGCGGTTGTCCGGCCGGGCGATGAGGTGCTTTACCATGAACCCTGTTTCGTCGCTTACGCGCCGCTGGTCCGTCTCGCGCACGGTGTTCCCGTGGCGGTCAACACCTTCCGCAAGGATGAGTTCCGTCTGACGGTGGAGGAGCTGGAGAGGAAGGTGACCCCGAAGACCCGTGTCCTGATCGTCAACTTCCCGAATAACCCGACCGGCGCGACGCTGCGCCGGGAGGATGTCGAGGCGCTGGCCGATTTCGCCATCCGCCACAATCTGGTCATCATCTCCGATGAGGTCTACTCCGAACTGACCTATGAGGGCGGACGTTATTCGATGGCCGCCGTCGAACGGATCCGCGACCGGCTGATCTTCCTGAACGGCTTTTCCAAGGCGTGGTCGATGACCGGTTTCCGGTTGGGATACGCCTGCGCGCCGGCCGAGATCACCGACGCCATGATGAAGATCCACCAGTACGGTATGATGTGCGCCTCGTCGCTTTGCCAAGTCGCGGGGTTGGAGGCGTTGGAGAACGGCGATGCCAACATTCAGGAGATGCGGGCGTCCTATCATCAGCGTCGTAACTTCATCGTCGCGTCGCTGAACGAGATGGGGCTGGACTGCTTCATGCCGCATGGGGCGTTCTACGTCTTCCCGTCGATCCAGTCGACCGGTCTGACCTCAC
>DBXN01000142.1:0-12925 GCA_002309585.1 Verrucomicrobia bacterium UBA1211 | reverse complement strand
CAGCTGAAGGTCGCGATGGCGCGGATGAAAGAGTTTGTGGGAAAGGTGAAAACCCTTCCGACCGCGTGAGGTGCGGTCTGTTGAGGGTTGGGCTAGGCATCTAGGGTATCTAGGAATTCTAGGAAAACGAAGGTTGCCCTACATCCGGGTGGAGGGAGAGGAAGCATGTTGCAGGATTTGACGGCAGGGGAGTCGCATGGACCCGCGTTGACCGCCATTCTGGCGGGGATGCCCGCCGGTCTGCCGGTGGACGGGGAGCTGATCGCGCGGGATCTGGCGCGCCGCCAATTACCTCTCGGCGCGGGCGGCCGGATGGCCATCGAACGCGACCGTGCGCGGATTCTGGCGGGGGTAATGGAAGGCGTGACCACTGGCGCGCCTATCGCGCTCCAGATCGACAATGCCGACCACGCCGCGTGGCGGGATCGGGAGGTCGCCGCCTATACGGTGCCGCGGCCGGGTCACGCGGACCTCGCGGCGGCGGTGAAGTACGGATACGGCGATATCCGTCCCTCTTTGGAACGCGCCTCGGCGCGTGAAACCGCCTCCAGGGTCGCCATCGGCGCCATTTGCCGCGCCTACCTGAAGGCGTTCGGTATCGAGGTGGGCGGGTATGTTTCCGCGATCGGATCCGTGCAGGCCCGTATCGGAGACCAAACGTGGGCGGAACGGATCGCGTTGGCGCGGACAACCGCGGCGCAGGTTCCCGATGCCGATGCAGACCGGAGGATCGCGGAGACCATCGACGAGGCCCGCAAGGCGGGCGAGACGTTGGGCGGGGTGATTGCGGTCGCCGTGACCGGCCTTCCCGTCGGCCTCGGATCGCACGTTACGCCCGACCGCCGGCTGGATGCCCGTCTGGCGCAGGCGGTCCTTTCCGTTCCCGCCATCAAGGGGTTTGAGTTGGGCGATGCGTTCGCTTCGGCGGCGCTGCCGGGAACGCGGGTCCATGATCCCATCGCGATGGAGGAGGGACGGATTTGCCGGACGTCCAACCGGTGCGGCGGCGTCGAGGGCGGCATCTCAAACGGCGAAACCCTTTGGTTCCGCGCGGCCATGAAGCCGATCCCGACCACGCTCCGCGGGATTCCGACGGTCGATCTCGCCACCGGGCAACCGGTGGAGACCCGTTACGAGCGTTCCGACATCTGCCCCGTTCCCCGGGCGGTCGTCGTCCTGGAGGCGGTGACGGCGCGGGTGATCGCCGATGCGCTGTTGGAGAAACTCGGCGGGGATTCGCTGGCCGAACAGCTTCCCCGTTTCAAATCCTTGAAATCCGTCGTATGGGCGGATATCCGGCTGGAGGGGAAGGCGCACCGGTTTTGGGGTGCGTCCTGATCATCCACAAAAGGAGGAAAATGATGCGCAATGAAAGTCAAGTCGCCCCCGGTTGGTGGGACTATACCACACTTGATCGTGAAATTCTTGATGATGCCGCGCGGTTGACGGCGGATGACCTTCTGGCCCTCTCCCGTCCAGGCTTCACCGTCACCTTCTATGATACCGTTCAGGAGTTCTATCTCGCCGAGGCGCTGGAGTACATCGAGGCGTGGCGGCAGGCGACCGATGACGCGCCGTGCGGTATCTGCGGACCGATCGGTCCGACCGAACAGCTTCCGTTGGTCGCCCGGATCGTCAACGCCATCGGCCTGAATCTGAAGAACGCCCACTTCTGGGGCATGGATGAGTGGGTCGTGGACGGCAAGACCGTCGGACCCGATTTCCCGCTCGGCTTCCAGCGCGCGGACCGCGAACTCTGCTTCAACCGGATCCGTCCCGAACTCCGGATGCCCGAATCCAATCTCCATTTCCCCGAGACCGACACGACCGCCTATTGCGCGAGTTGGGAGAAGGTCCGCTGCGTCATCATGCAGGGTGGCCAGGGCGAGACCAAGCACTGGGCCTTCAACGACCCGCCCAAGCGCGAGGGCGCCTATGTCGATGCGCCCCCGCCGCCCGCCGTTCAGCGCCAGCTCCGGACCCGGTGCGTCAACCTCCATCCGATGACCCTCATCCAGAACGCGCGGACCTCCGGCGGGGGCGTGGTCCAGTCGGTTCCCAGCCAGGCGATGACCGTTGGGCCGTATGAGACCTGGAAGGCCGAAACCGTCTCCATCTGGCATCCCGGCCACCATGACAACCCCTTTGGCATGCGGCTCTCGACCCTCATGATCGCGAAGAAGATTCCCGACGCTTCGGTGCCGATGTCGCTTCTGGCGGACCATCCGAATGTCCGGTTCAATTTCCTCCGCTCCGGGATCGGAAGTTGCGAAGTGGAGATGCACTGATGAGCGCGGGGTCCTATCGGGTTTTCGCGGTCGCGGCCCATCCGGATGACATCGAGTTCGGCATGGCGGGTACGTTGCTGCTCCTCCGCGAGGCGGGATGCGAGCTGCATTACATGACCGTCGCGAACGGCTGTTGCGGTTCCAACGTCACCGATGCGGCGGAGACCGCCCGCATCCGGGGCGGGGAGGCCCGCGCCGCCGCCGCGAACCTTGGCGCGGTCTACCACGCGCCTTTGGTCAACGATCTGGAGATTCTCTATTCCAAGGCGCTGCTCGACCGGCTGACCGCCATCGTCCGGGAGGTCGCGCCGGACATCCTGCTGGTGCCCTCGCTCTTCGACTACATGGAGGACCATACCCAGACCGCGCGGCTCGCGGTGATGGCCGCCTTCTGCCGGGGCATGCCGAATCTGTCGGGCGATCCGCCCCGGCCGATCGTTGAGAATCCCGTCCGCGTCTACCACGCCCAGCCGCACGGCCACCGCGACGCGATGGGCCAGTTCCGGACGCCCGAATTTCTCATTGGCATCGATTCGGTTCTCCAGCCGAAAACCGACGCCCTCGCCTGTCATCATAGCCAGCGAGCCTGGCTGGATGACAGCCAGGGGATGGACGCCTACCTTGCGACGATGCATCAGTTCTGCGCTGAGATGGGAAGCCTCTCCGGCGGGTGTTTCGCCCACGCCGAGGGGTGGTCCCGGCACAATCACCTCGGGTTCTGCGATGCCGCCTTCGATCCGCTCGCCCAGACACTCAACGCACTTACCTGTCCTGTCGCGTAGGATTGGGTTTCTTCCGCTTGATATGCGATTAAGGTTGTGGTACGATATCGTTGTTTTGAACTACAAAGGATTTCGAAATGGCCACTTCTACACTACAAATCAGAGTTGATGCGCAACTTCGGCAGGAAGCGGAGCATCTTCTTGAAAAGGCCGGTCTCGATATGTCGAGTGCCGTCCGTCTCTTTCTGCGCCAATTCGTCATTCGTCGTAAGCTCCCGTTTGAAGTTGTCACCGAGACCTCCGATCCGTTTTGGTCCGAGGCGAACCAGCGTGTACTTCGCGAATCCATCGAGCAAGGAGAAGGGCAGCGCCATGCCTTGATAAAGGACTGAGAGATGAATGTACGATGAACATCACATTCTCTCCGCGTGCATGGCATGAATACACCGGTTGGCAACTTGAAGACAGGAAGATACTGAAACGCATCAATCTTCTCATTAAGGACATTGAATGCAACGGGAATACCGGTATCGGCAACCCTGGGCCGCTTCGCAATTGGGAGGGCTATTGGAGCCGCCGAATCAACGAAGAACACCGGCTGGTTTATAAACTTGTTTGGGCGAATTCGACTGACACGGGCGACACTAGGGAACTCTTCGTTGTCCAGTGCGCGACACATTACGAATAACCCTCCGGTTCCTTCGGATTCGGCGTTCCGCATATTGCCACTAGGAACTGTCACATACAACTCATCGAATCAAGGCTGCTTCAGATAGGTGACTTCAAACGCAAGCACAGGACGACGAGTTTGTATGCGATTCCGCAAACTGAAGGCATCGGAGATATCGGAAGAAAAGCTCGGATCGAAAATATCAAGCCCACGATCGAACGATATCTTCCATCCCGTATCGGTCTTAATACTGCGAGCATGAATCTTTTCCACAGGGAAAGTCCAAGAGAAGTCTATACCTTCCGCGACAACGCACATCCATCGCGAGACGAACCGGAATGAAAATGGGATGACTTAAACTGTGAGATTTTATGGAAACGCCAACGTGAGTCATCATTCCATTCAATCTGCGGCTTACCGAGGACGGTTCGCCCTACCATTTGACGAGCCTTCAGGTGGGGCGAACCCTCTGGGTGAGCCGCGCAGTTCAGATGCATTCCACAAAAAAGAAGACCCAAACCCTCAACGCGTAAGTTGCAGGTGCTCGTTAGTCTCCAGCAGAAGCCGGTCGGCGGCCTTGTCGGTGCTGTTGCCGCGTAGCAGAACGTTTGTGCAGTTGAACAGGCGGATATCGTAGAGATTGGCATCGTCCTTCACATCATACCGCCGGGCAGAGCCGTGGGTGAAGCGGTTATCAAGGATTTTTACGCCGTCGGTGGATTGCACGAACACGCCACTGTTGCCGCAACCGTCAAATTGGTTGTGTATGATGCGTACGTCACGGTGCACGCCCGCCGGATGGGGTGTCAGGACATGGTCATGGCTTGTCTTCACCTGAACCGCGCCCAAATTCGCGGGGCTACCGTTCATGCCGCATTTCTCGAAACGGCAATTGCGTACCTCGGTGTTCACCGTGGGGCCCGCCTCGTTCCAATAGCGGTAGTCGGCCGCAATGATGATGCCCGGTAGCGCGTGTCCGCGGAAGAAACACTCCTCCACGAGCATGTTGTGCGACTGGAGCAGGATGCCGCGGGCGCGCGAATTCTCGAACGAGCAGTTCGCCACATGTACGGAGGGAAAGTGTGCCGCATTGGCGAGGTTGTCGCCGACGGCGATCGCCGGTGCGCCAGGCGCGACCCGTCCGACGCCCGTGTCGGGATCGTACGCCGTAAGCTTCGCGCGCCCCTTCGTGAGCATCGTGAGGCCATCATAGACGATGAGTTCATCACCCGCCTTCGCCCACGTCCGTCCAAGTTTGCTCTCTTTGCGCTCACGGTTACGGTTGATGCAGACGATCTCGCCCGTGGCCGGATCAAAGCGTTTCACCTCGCCCGCACCGCAGTGGATGTTGAGCGCGTCGTCGCCCAGCCCCTTGAAATGGCAGTTGCGCATCTCAAGTTTACCGGAGAGGCCGTAGAGATGGACTCCGTCGGCGTTGGCCACGTACAGCGCCGCACTGCCCTCCGGCAGCAGCATGTCGAAGCCGTCGAGCGTGAAATTGCGCGATGGCGGGCCGACCGTTACGCCCATTGACGCGCACCGGTCCACACGCACGTTTCGTACCACGGTGTCGTCGCAGCCGACGAAGTCGAGCACGCTGCGTCCGTAAATGATGTAGCGGAAGAGGATGCGGTGGCCGATTCGCAGCCGCGAGAGGTTCCAGTGGCGCGGCATCTGCACGCGGATGAGGTGGTCGCCGATCTTCTCGTATCTCGTGCCGGTGAACGTCTTGCGTTTTCCGCCCTTGCCGTCATCCTCCTCCGACTCGACGATCTTCTCGTAAGTCTCGATCACATAGTCCGGCATTCCTTCGTCATCGCAGGTGTCGATGCCCCAGAAATGCTCCTTGCCCGTACAGGGGAACTCGTTCTCAAGTGCGACATCGAATGTGCGCGCCTGCTCATCCTTCGCCGTCACGCGTCCCGCGCAGTTGGGCGGAATGTCCGTGGTGAAGCGAAGCCCCTCCACGATGATTCCCGCGCAGTTGCGCGCCACAATGCCACAGGCGTTCTGCCAAGGCGCCGCTACGGGATCGAACATGAGCTCGACTGTCGCACCCGGCATGCCGCGGAAGACGAGGTTTGTCTTTCCCGTCACAAGCACCTCGCGGTCGAGGTGGTACACACCTTTCGGAAAAAGGAGTACGGTTTCGGGCGCGGCTTCGCGCACGAGTTTCCTGAGCGCCTCGCTCTGACAGCCCACGCCATCATTCCTCACACCGCGCGTTGTCACATCGATCGTCGCGCTCCAAGCGGTACCGGCCAGAGCGGCCGCAAACAGGGCTAAAATGATGGCGGCTTTTCCTATGGGTTTGTTCATGCCGATTATCCTTTTCAACGTTCGAAGCCGTGCCGTTGATTTTCGGCCTGCTCTCCGCATCCGCGTGAACGTGGGGCAATCCCTCAACGCTCAACTCTCAACGCTCAACCCTCAACCGTTTCAGGGGTAGGTGACGCTGCCGCTCCCGAATGCCGTTCCGGAGAAGGTGGCGGGTTCGGTGATGGAGAGGGTCGCGTGCCGCAACTCGATCACGCCCGATCCGGCGAGGGCATCGGTTGTCTCGTTCAGGTTTTCCAGAATGAGTTTGCCCTTCGGCCCGACGGTGATGGGGTAATCGAAGGGGAAGGCGTCGCGCATGCCGACCTTGAAGAGCTTGCCGGCCTCCGTGAAACGGGCTTCGGGCGCCAGGTATCCCGTTTCGCCGCCGAGACCGGCCCAGGAGATCTTGCCCCTCTTCTCGAAACCGGCCTCGACGGTCCAGGTGTGGGGGTCGCGGCCGATCGCGTCATTGGCGGTGACGAAGGTGTAGGCGTCAAAGGTGACCGGGCGGGTGAGGTCGATGGTCAACGGCGACCGGTAGCCGCCGTACCATTTGGTGTGGGTGTCGTTGTCGATCGCCTTGGGGGCGCCTTCCGCCGACTGGTCGCCGGGGGAGGGGGAGGTGGCGGTCGTGCCTTCCGGATAGGGGATCACCTTCCCGTCTTTCAGGAGCCGGAATTCCGAGATCTGCGAGCCCGATCCGCCGTGGATCGGTGCCTCCGGTTTACCGGGACGGGAAGCCTGGACGGTGAACCGGAAGTAACGCGCCGTCACGGCGCGGTCGCCGGTGGCGGTGAAGTAGACGGCTCCGTCGCGGATGTCGAGTCCCGCGTTGTCCATCGCGACACCTGACAAATCCAGCGTCCCCGGACCCTCTTTGACCAGCACCTCGCCCGTCAGTTTCCTGTCTGCGGGCCATTTCAGGGTCTCGCCCGCCTTGACGGTGATGGTTTCCGCCCAGACCTCTCCAGCCAACACTGTCGCCGCTACCGCCACAATCAACCGTTTCATCTTCATTTCTCCCTGTTCATTTCCGCCCGAGGCAATTGCAAAACGTCATGTGGCAAGGGCACCCTCGCCCTTGCGGCAAGGCCGAGGCGGCCTTGCCACATCGATTGCCTCGCCCTATTCGCGATACGGGTTCCAAGTATCGGTTACCCCTTTGCGCAAGTCAAGCGGCAAAAAAGCGGAACGGGGAACGGGAGATGGGGAACGGGGATTTCGCTTTCGCGGCAGTTGACCACTGGGCGGACTTTTGGCATAATTAAACACAATGGTTGATAATGAATTCCTGTTTATTGGAATGTAGTGCGAAAAGGAGATGGCGATGAAAGCGTTTTGGTTGGCTGGCTGCTTGTTCCCGTTGGTGGGGATGGCGTATACGGTGCATTATGCGGGTGAGACGTTCGTCAATCTGGATGCGGCCGATCTGGGCGCGGTCTACACGGCCGGCGCGGTGGTGCGCACATGGTCGAACAGCGGCACGACGGCGGATTTTGTCTCGGTCAACGCGACGGACGGCCCGACCTATCAGGTGCGTAACGGGGTGCCGGTGTTGCGTTTCACCGCTGACGCGACGAAAACCGCGATGACCAACGGAGTTCCGGGAAGCGTTCCGGCGTCCATCCTGGGCGCGAATCCCTATACGATCGAGATCTGGGCCTTCTCGGAGAGCGTGAACGGGACCCGGACGATGTTCGCGACAACCAGCCGGGCCGGATTGAGCGACAACAACGGCAGCGTGCTTGAGATGCGCTATTCCGCGGATGCGGGGAATGGCGTGGAGCACTACGGCGCGGCCTACAACATGGCCTGGTACGGGATGCCGGGCACGGCGCCGACCGGATGGGGATCCTTTCCGGCGGCGGGCGAGTGGCACCACATCTGCGAGACCTACGACGGTTGCCGCGCGACCCTCTATCTGAACGGCAGGCCGATCTCCTCGCGGCTGGTGGTCTTCAGACACGCGGATGACGGCGCCTTTACCGTCGGCGGCGTCTGGTTCCGCGACAATAAGAACTTCGGGAACGGCTATGGCGGCGACATCGGACGCATCCGGGTCCATGACGGTGTCTTGACACCCGCCGAGGTGATGGAGAACTTTTTGGCGGAGGTGACGACTTTTTCGCGCAGTCTGACGGGGCTTGATCCCTATTTCTTCAATGGCGCGTGGCTGTCGGATGTCTCTGCGAAGGCCGGGGCGGGCCTGACGGCGGAGGGTCCGGATGCCGCCCGGATCAGCGGGTTGACCGGTTACCTGCACTACCTGAATCTCGCCAACGGCGCCGCGCTCATCACGGCTGGGTCGAATCTCTCGGTCGATACCCGGGAGGACTCCTGTTTCGTCGGTGCGAGTTTCGGAGCCGGAAGTCTGACGGTTGATTCGGCCGTGCTGACGGTTACGAATTCGGTCAAGAACGGCGTGTTCTACGGTAAGGGTGTCATCACGGTGGGTGGTAGCGCAGAGGCGCCTGGCGTTCTCGCCTGTACCACCGATTTCTACAACGGCCTTTTTGAGGACGGAACCGGGACGGTGCATATCGCCGAAAACGGCATTGTCCGCGCGAACTACTACCGGAACGGGGACCGTGTCAATACGGCATCGGGCATGACGGTTGTCGATGCGGGCGGTCTGCTTGAGGTGAACCAGTTCATCATCAACGGCGCGCTGGCGGGATACGGGGAGATGTTCGTTTCGGGTACGGTGCGCTCGATCAATTCGCAACTCTTTCTCGGTGAGAGCGGGGGTACGGGCGTATGCGAGATTCTGCCGGGGGGCCTGGTCGAGTGCGTGGACGTCCGTCCCTATGCGAACACGCCCGCAGGCAACGGCTATATGCGCGTGAAGGGCGGTACGCTGGCGTTCCGGGGCAGAGTGGCGGAATTGCAGGAGTTCTCCTTTACGGACGGCGCGACCTTCTCGGTTCCGGCGGGGAGTACGGGAACGGTGGAGAGCCCGCTTTCGGATGCCACGCCGGATGGCGGGGGCGCCTTCCACAAGACCGGTGGCGGCGAATTGCAGCTGCGGGTGAATGCGACGGTGACGGGTGAACTTTACGTGGATGAGGGGACGGTCCGTTTCGTGGATGGCGGGTTGCCTTCAGGCGCGGTCGGCACGGTCCATGTCGCGGAAGGGGCGAGCATCGGGTATGACACGGCGGGCGGCATCGCCGCGCTGTTGCCCCGGATCGACAAGGAGAGCAAGGGCGCGATCATCGTCTACGGCAATAACGTTGCGGAAAACATCGATCTCTCCGAGTATCCCTATCTGAAGGTCCAGTTCCACAACATCGGCACCTTCACCGGAACCATCACGCCCTACCAGAACCTCTACCGGTTCGTGGTGGATTCCGGCGTGAACACCTATTCGGGAACGATCTCCGACATCGCGGGATATCCGGCGCGCGTCATCGTGGAGGGTGCGGACAGCGCGTGCGGCATGCGCCTGAGCGGGGATAACCGGGCGATGTCGGGAGCGGTCACCGTCGAGAGCGGCCGGCTGGTCATCAACCATCAGAACGCGGGCGGCATCGGACAGGGGCAGATCCATCTCGCGGTGGGGACGGTTCTGAAGATCGAGTGCGCGGTTCCGATCGATTTCATCAACCAGCGGGTCGCGGCAACGTCACGCCCGAAGGCCATCTACCTCACGGCCGCCTCGATCGCCTGCGACATCGACCAATCGCTCTTCCCGGACACCCTGATCTGTTCCGAAGGCGAGAATATCAAGCACACCGGCACCTTCACGCCCGATCCGGCATCCGGCTATCTGTTCGGGAGCGGCGGAACGGCCTGGTACTACGCCAGCAACACCGGATTCATGCCCGGCGCGCTGAAGGACGGGAACGACGGCCCCGCGAAGGTGACGGTCCGGGAGGCGGGCCTTGTCAATCTCTCGGCGAACGGCCACACCTATTCCGGCGGGACGGAGATTTCGGGGAACGGCGCGGTCTTCGCGGTGTCCGACGGTTTCGGCGCGGTCCCGGAGACGTTTGACGAGTCGAACATCCTCCTCAATCTCGGCATCATCCGCTCCGGCAACGCGGACTTCACGTTGAACGCCAACCGGGGCGTCCGGATCGGTCCGGAGGGTGCCGAGTTCCATCCGTGGGGGAGCTACACCATGACCATCGCGGGCGGCTTGACGGGAAGCGGCCCCATCAAGATCACCGACGGCGGCCACCTCACCTTCTCCGGCGCGCACAACACCTATCAGGGGACGATCACGCAGGCCACCGGCGGAACGATCACGATCGGCGGCGGCGCGACCTACAGCTGGGCGTCGACCGGCGGATTCAACCAGAACAACGCCGACGCGACGCTCGTGATCAACACCGACAGCGATGCCGCGTATGGCGATACCGTCACCGGTAGCGGGACCTTTCTCAAAAAAGGTTCCGGCGCGTTGACACTGAACGGCGGGCTGAACGGGTATGCGGGCGCGCTGAACGTTCAGGCGGGTACGCTCCATTTCCCCGTAACGGCGAATGCCGCGAAGGTGAAGGCGGTCACGATCAACCGGGACGCCCGGATCACCTTCGAGGGTAACCGCAGCCTGCGTGAGTTGCTGGGGGCTTCGCTTTTCATGGGGGCGGGATCCATCGCCATCGGCCAGGGGCAGTCGCTTGACGGCGACTGGAGGCCGAATCAGTGTGGGATCTCGCTGGATGCCGCGGAAGGGGCTTCCGTCACCCTCCGTTCTCCGCTTGTCGCCAGCCGGGACCCCCTGGCGATCAGCAACGGGACGCTCGCGCTCGCGCCGGTCGCGGACAACACCGTCACGTCCTTGTCGGGCTGGAGGCTCAACAGCAACGCGGGATGCTGTCTGGTGAATGAGGCGGGGACGGAGCTTCAGTTGACCGATGCCGTCGGGTCGCACGTGGGCGCCGCCTGGTGGACCAACCGCATCGACATCACCCATCCCTTCACCGTGACGTTCACCTATCACTCGGCGGACGGGAACAGTTCCCCCGCAGACGGTTTCGCATGGATGCTCCAGACCTCCGCGGCCGGGCCGACCGCCATCGGCGGGGGCGGCGGGAGCATCGGGGCGAGCGACATCTCACCCTCCTTCGGCATCTGCAACAACATCTACACCAGCCACCAGACGGGCTGGCTCGTCAACGGCGGCAAGCAGAACCTGACCGACGTCAAGTCGAACAACAAGATCGAACTCTGGGCGTCGGACAAATCGGAGCGGGCCGTGACCTACACCGTGACCTACACGGGCCGCACGCTCACCCAGAAGCTGACGCAGGGGGGCAACACCTTCACGCTGTCGCGGGATGTCGATCTCGCGGCGGCTCTCGGCGCCACCTCGGCTTGGTTCGGCTTCACCGGCGCGACCGGCGGCAGCTACGCGCGCCAGTGGATCACCGGTTTCTCCTTCACCTCCGCCATGGATCCGACACCCTTCCCGGAAACCCTTTCGGATGCCGGATGGCAGGTGAACGGGGACGCCTCGTTCACCACCATCGGTGATCAGGCGGCTGTCCGCCTGACGCCGAACGAGGGGAGCAAGGGTGGAACGCTTTTCAGCCGGGTGCGCGTCAACACGATGAAACCGTTCGTCCTGCGGGGCGTCTTTAAAGCCGGAAACGGCAGTGGGAACCCGGCGGACGGGTGGTGCGTGATCGTGCAGAACAACGGTCTGAACGTAGTGGGGGCCGTGGGCGGCTCGATCGCCGTCGCGGGCGGCAATATCAATACTGCCGTGGGGTGGGGGATCAACATCTACAACGACGACAGCTTCCGCTGGATTTCAGGCGGCGAGTTGGCCGACACCTACAGCACCATCCTTTCCAGCGGGATCGATATGGCCAACCAGAATCCGGTCGATTTCACTTTCACCTACACGGGCAGCGCGCTCACGATGCGGCTGGAGCAGGCCGGCCATTCGGTTGAGGTGTCGCGAGATGTCGATCTCGCCTCGGTCTTCGGGACGGATAGCGCCTATATCGGCCTGACCGCCGCCACGGGCGGGGCGACTCTGGAGATGAACGTCTACGATGTGACGGTCGAACAGGAGCGGCCGTCGGTCGCGTCGGTCTATGACCTGCCGGTCACCCTTTCGGGCACGACCGCCCTCAAGGCCGAACCGACGATTGACGGTGCCCGGAAGCCGATGCTGGCCGACCTGACCTTGGCGGACGGCGCGGCGGTTACGGTGTCCTGCGCGGGGGATTCGGGGAAAGCCTACGCCGTGGGCGCGTCCGGCCTGACGGTTGAGGGGTCTGCGTCGATGGACGTTCTTTCGAACGGTTCCGCAGACGGGGCCTTCATCCTTGCCGGAACCATTGACTTCGGCGAGGCGGGCCTGCTGGCGATCGCCGGACCGGTGGCGTTTGACGGAAAGGTTACGCTGCGGATACCGGAACTTTCGGGACGCCGGAACCTCATGGATCTTTCCGGCGCGACCGGTTTCACGGCGGAGGATTTCGAGTTAGAGTGCCCCAGCCCGCTGGCCCGGCTCTATTGCAACATGGAGACGGGGTGGGTGTATGCCATCAACAACACCGGCGCGGTGATGATCCTGCGGTAGGATGACGGGCCGAGAGGAAGACGATACGGGTATCGTTTAAGATTAAGGAGAGCGTTGTATGGTACGGCTAGCGTGTGTCGGGATGGTCGGGGCGTTGATGGTCTGTTCGGCGGGGGCGGAGGTGATGACTTCCGCACGGGTGTTGGATTTGTCGGGGAAGTGGACGCTGCGGCAGGAGGATGATCCTGGACAGCCTGCGGTGGAGATGGCGGTGCCGGGCGGGGTACATACCGCGTTGCTGGCGGCGGGACGGATTCCCGATCCCTTCTTCGGTCAGAACGAGAAGGCGGTTCAGTGGGTGGGCCAGAAGGATTGGCGGGTCGAACGGAGATTTACGGTGCCGACCGAACTGCTGGCCTGCCGGTTGAACTCCCCGGCGGAGTCC
>DBXN01000179.1:14667-18542 GCA_002309585.1 Verrucomicrobia bacterium UBA1211 | reverse complement strand
TCACGATTTCCGTGAGCTATGACGGCACGGCCCTGCACGCGTCGTGGGATTGCAACGGCACCGTCCGCACGCGCGACTGGACGGTTGACCTCCCGTCGGTCCTCGGCAGCGGCGTCGCCTGGATCGGCTTCACCGGCGCCACGGGCGCCTCGACCGGTTGCGAACAGACGATCAGTGGCTTCTCGTTCCGCGGCGCCACCTATACCGCCATTCCGGCGGGGATCAACGAGACGGATTGGTCGAACTCAAGGTACCCGGCCACCTACACGACGATTGAGAACGACACGCCCGCCTTCGAGCTGACGAAGAATGCCTCCGATTCCCGGAGCTCGGTCTGGAACAACACGCGCATCAGCGTGAACCGGCCGTTCAAGGCCTCCTTCAAGTATCGCGTCACCGAGCACTCCGCCTCGCCGGCGGACGGCATGGCGATCGCCATCCAGAACTACGACACGATCAGCACCAACTGCTACGGCGCCACCGGAGGCAGTCTGGGCATCGTCTACGGCACGCCCCGCGCGCGGACGGTGGGTTGGGGAATCAACATCTATCCGAGCATCGGTGAACAGTGCTTTAAGTTTGTGCTGGACGGGTCCTTCAACGGCATCAACGAGCCCCTCAACCTCTGGGAACTCGCGGATGGACAGGACACCGCGTTCACGCTGACGTATGATCTGCACGCCCTGACGCTGACGGCGGAACGTGCCGGCCAGACCATCTCGGCCTCGCGTGAGGTCGATCTGGTCTCCGCCATGAGCGGGACCTCCGCGTGGATCGGCTTCTGCGGCGCGACGGGCGGCTCGTCTGCCCGCCAGCTCGTGTACGACTTCGTGTTCGCCTACGATGATGTGGATCTGACCTCGCGCTATGCCAACCCGTTCGTGGTCGAGGGTGCGGCGCAGATGAATCTCGGGCTGGGGACGGTCGGCTTCACCGACCTGACGCTGAAGGACGGCGCCGCCCTCACGGCCGGCGCGGAATCCGGCACGACGCTCAACCTGGCCGGCACGACGCTCGCGGGCGGGGCGACCGTCACGTCAGCGACCGCTCCGATCGTCCTGGAGGACACGATCGCGTTCGACTCCACCACCGGCACCCTCAAGTTGGTGGGCGATGTGCGCGCGAACGGCAAGGTGAAGCTTCAGCTCTCTGACTTCAAGGGCACGCGCGACCTCATCGACCTCACGGAGGCGACGACGACGCTTACCGCCGATGATTTCGAGGTCACGGGCAATGTGCCTTCGCTGGTGCGCGTCGTCATCAAGGAAGGAAAGGTCCGCATCTGGCGCAACGCCTCGACGCTGATGATTCTCCACTAAGACTGGGAATGGTTCGCAAACCGGGCGGGGTCCGTTTGGGCCCCGCCCGTTTGTTTTGAGGAGCCCCCTGACACCGCGATCCAACCGCCCGATTCCTCTTTGCATCCCTCCATCGGAATGTGTTATACTATGTTCCAATCACAAGAAAGCACGGTCAGCATTGACTCTGCAGCGGGAGTTGCACCGGAAATCGGCTGGCGTGTCTACCATCAAAGCGGAGATTCCCATGAACTTCAAAACCTCACTTGGCATTGACATCGGCGGCACCAAATGCGCGCTCTCAGCCGGGGAGTGTACTGCGGACAGCGTAACGATTATCCACCGGGAGGAATTTCCAACCGCCGGACTGACGTGGCGGCAAACGCTCGAAACGTTCGCCAAGCGGATTGAACAACTCGACCGGCGGTTTGACAACATCGGCATCAGTTGCGGCGGGCCGCTGGATTCCCGGCGCGGCGTCATCATGAGTCCTCCCAACCTGCCGGGGTGGGACAATGTTCCAGCGGTCGAATTCTTTTCCGACCGGTTCAACGTGCCGGTTCATCTCCAGAACGACGCCAATGCCTGCGCGTACGCGGAATGGAAATTCGGGGCCGGGCGCGGTTGCCGCAACATGGTTTTCATGACCTTCGGAACCGGCCTCGGGGCGGGAATCATCATTGACGGCAAACTCTACGCGGGAACGAATGACAACGCCGGAGAGATCGGCCACATCCGGTTGGCGCCGGACGGTCCGGTCGGATACAATAAGGCCGGCAGCGCCGAGGGCTTCTGCTCTGGCGCGGGCATGGCGAAACTGGCCAAGATCCGGGCCAAGGAGCGGGGCATCGCGTTACCGGACGATTTCAGCGCCAAAGACCTGTTCAAACGGGTCGATGAGGGGGACGAATTTTGCCTGGACGTGTTCCGCGAATCCGCTACGCATCTTGCAACCATCCTTGCCTACACCATCGACATTCTCAACCCGGAGGTAATCGTTCTGGGCGGCGTTTTCATGCGCCAGTCCGAACGTTTCATGCGTGAGGTTTCACCGATTCTTGAACGCGAGGCGTTGCCGCTGGCGCGTCAGGTTTGCCGGATTGTCCCAGCCGGGCTCTCGGAAAACATCGGCGACTACGCCGCACTCGCAGTGGCAAACATGTAGCGGGAGGTACGCGTAGAAATGAACAAACGGATGATGATTGTGATCCCGCTGGCGACCGTCCTTTGCGCTGCCGCATCTGCGTCGATTGAGCCGCTGTCGCTGGACGGCGAATGGAAACTTGACTACTGGCCGCAACCGGACCGCGGGGCAATCAGGACGCTGGACATCCCCGCCCATGAAACCGCCGCCGCCACCGTGCCGGGAAATTGCGAACTCGATTTGGCGCGGGCCGGAATTCTGCCCGATCCGGAAATCGGGCTGAACGCCTTGTCGTTCCGGAAATACGAGGGTTATCAATGGCTCTACACGCGCACGTTTTCCTGTGCGGCGGTAACCGAAACCGCCGAACTGGTTTTCGACGGCATCGACACATTGGCGGACGTGTTTCTCAACGGTGAGAAAATCGGCGAAGCGGAGAACATGTTCATTCCGCACCGGTTTAACGTAACGGGCAAACTGAAAGACGGCGAAAACACCGTGCAGGTGCTTTTACGCAGCGTGTTCATCGATTCGCGTGACAAGACGCTGGGCGAACTCGGTTACACCATGCAGGGCGGAGCCGAGGGTGAACCCTACCGTAAGGCCGGGCACATGGGCGGATGGGACATCTTCCCACGGCTTTTTGTCTCCGGCTTATGGCGGAGCGTACGGCTCGAAATACGGCGGCATGAAACCGATATCGACCAGACCAGTTGGATTGTCAAATCCATCGACCGGGCGGCGCGGCGAGCGGAGATATCCGGATCTTGCCGCATCCGGATGCCATTCTCGCACATCGGGTCGGCCAACGTCTCGATCCGTTTGACGAAAAACGGGAAAACCGTTTCCGAACAATCCTTCCCGGCCCGCCATTTCCACCAATCCTTCTCCATCTCGGTGCACGATGCAGAATTCTGGTGGCCGCGCGGATATGGCGAACCGGTGTTGTATAACGCCTCCATCGAATTGACCGATTCCGACAACCGCCTTTTGGCAAGGAAAGAAGAGCGGATCGGGTTGCGCACCGTCGAACTGGTGCGGGATGACGTGTACAGTGCCGAACGTCCGGGGCAGTTTCTTTTCAAAGTCAACGGGGAACCGATCTATATCCGGGGCTCGAACTGGGTCCCGCTCGATGCATTGCATGGCCGTGACGCGGCCCTGTTGCATTCCACGCTGGAATTGTTCAAAGACCTGAACTGCAACATGGTGCGCGTTTGGGGCGGGGGTGTTTATGAACCGGACGCATTCTTTGACTGGTGCGACGAAAACGGGGTTTTGGTCTGGCAGGACTTCATGACCGGATGTTCGATGTTCCCGTTTAATCCCGATTACCAGCGGCAAACCCGCGACGAGGCGGTTTCCGTGGTTCTGCGGCTCCGCAACCATCCGTCGCTTGCGCTGTGGAGCGGCAACAACGAGAACGACTGCGC
>DBXN01000179.1:0-14602 GCA_002309585.1 Verrucomicrobia bacterium UBA1211 | reverse complement strand
ATCAAGGAATTCGATGTCTCCCGGCCCTATCTGCCCAGCTCCCCCTACTTCTCGCCCGATGTTGTCGCGGGCAAGGCGAAACCGAGCGAGGACCACCTGTGGGGGGCGCGGGCCTATTACAAGGTCGGCTACTACACCAACGCCCCGTGCTGGTTCGCGAGCGAAATGGGATATCACGGATGCCCGAACCGTGCGTCGCTGGAGAAAATGATGAGCAAAGGGAACGCCTATCCCTGGACCGAAGTCACGGGCAGCGACCCGTGGAAGGATTACCATTGGAACAAGGAGTGGCAGTTCAAAGCCTCCGACCCCTGGATGGACGGCTTTGGCTCCCGGCGGAACGCGCTCATGACCAACCAGATCAAGATCATGTTCAAAGAGATACCGACCGATTTCGATGAATTCATCCTCGCCTCGCAAACCGTTCAGGCCGAAGCGATGAAGACCTTTGTCGAACTCTTTCGGGCCGACAAATTCAAGAAGAAAAACGGGCTGATCTGGTGGAACGTGCGCGACGGATGGCCGCAGATCTCCGACGCGGTGGTTGATTACTACGGCGGAAAGAAACTCGCTTACCACGTGATCCGCAACTCGCAGTTCAATCAACTCGTGTGCATTACCGATGACGGACGCCTTAGCGCGGTCAACGACACCCTGCAGCCCGTGAAAGGCAAAGTCACCGTATCCGACCTCGCCACCGGAAAAGTGCTGGTCGAAAAAAATTACGAGGTGCCTGCCAACGCGGCGGCGGTGATTGACCGCGTCTCATGGACCGGACAGGGTGTGCTGTCGATTCACTACGAGCAAGGCGGGGAGAAACACGCCAATTGGTTCCTGTATGGCGAACCGCCGTTCGATTTCCACACCATCGCCGCGTTGCTGACGGAGGCACGAAAATGAACCGCCCGGAGGTGGAGTCGAACCCAACGGAAATCCTCGCCCGGCTTTCCGAACGATATCCGCAACTGAAGGTTTGCGAACCCGCAATACATGCGGCTTTTGACACGCTTTGCTCCTGCTATCGCAACGGCGGGAAAACCCTTGTGTGCGGGAACGGCGGCAGTGCCGCGGATGCCGAACACATCGTGGGCGAGCTGATGAAGTCGTTCATGCGGCGGCGACCGTTGAACCGCGAATGGGTGGCACACCTGCCGGATGAACTGGCGGCCAGACTGGAAGGCGCGTTGCCGGCGGTGTCGCTGGTCTCGATGAGCGGGATCATCACCGCCTTCGCGAATGACGTGGCATGGGAAACCGCCTTCGCGCAGCAAGTGGTTGGGTTGGGGCGGAGCGGCGATACGCTCATCGCGCTCTCCACCAGCGGGAACAGCGTCGACTGCGTCAACGCCGCCCTTGTGGCAAAGGCGATGGGTATCCGGGTGGTGTCATTTACCGGGCAGCAGGGCGGACGGCTTTCCGAGATCGCAGATGCGGCGATCAAGGTACCGGAAACCGAGACGTATAAAGTCCAGGAACTTCATCTGCCGGTTTACCACGCGATCTGTGCGGCACTGGAGGCGGCACTGTTCTAATCCAACCGACACATTCTGGATGCATAAAAGGAGGAGACGATGGCGGAGATCATGACGGCGGTTTCGGCGATTCTGACGTTCTGCGGGATTTCGAGTCTGCGGAACTTCACCCCCCTCTTCGCCTTCGCGGCGCTGGCCCGATTCCTTCCCCTGTGGCAACACTGCCCCGAGGCGTTTCTGCGGCTGGCGGAGCGCGCGCCCGGCTGGATGGTCTCGGGACTGGGCTTGACCATCCTAGGCATCCTGGCGGTGATCGAACTGGCGGCCAACTGGAGCGCGACAGCGCGGGAAATGATCGTGTCGTCCCGGCTGGATGAGTTGTTCAAGCCGATCTTCGCCGCGTTGGTCGTGATGGGGTTCCTCTCGACGGAGGCGGCCGAAGGGTTGAACGGCGTCTTGACACCGGCGGGGCAGGCGGCATACGGGGGCGGAGGCCTCTTTCTGGCGGCGGCCCCGGCCGGCCGGTACGCGCTCGTCCCGCTCTGCGCACTCGTCACCTGGGGGTTCTACCGGTTCCGCCGGCTGGCGGTCGGGGCGTTGGAGCTGATCGATCCGGACGGGGATTTGGCGTTGGCGCCGATCGCCGAGGAGGTGACCGTCGCGGCGCTCTTTGTCCTATTGCTGATTCTACCGATTCTCGCCGGGATCCTTCTGCTGCTCGGCGCGCTCGGCGTCTGGCTGACCGCCGGTCTCTTCAAACGGCTGGAGGAGCAAGACCGGCTCCCGCGTTGGTTGGGACGGCGGTGGATGGAGGGATTGTCGCGACGCGAGATCGTCGCGGTTCTCGACCGGCGGCTGCTGATTCTGCTGGTGATCGCAGTGATCTGGCAGATGCTTCCCTTCCCGCTCGTGACGGCGGTCGGGTTCGTGTTTTTCGTCATGGGTAACGGGATACTGGTCTCCGGCGTTTTGGCCCGGCAACAGCGCGGCGCCTCCGGATGCCTGCTCCGGCTCGGCTTCGCCTACTTCAAGCTGCTGGCCTTTTTGGCGGCGCTTTGTTTCGCCTGCGTGCCCTATATCGGCCTGGTGGTCTACCTCCCCTACCTGCTCGCCTACCTGATCCGCCGAAACCGGTTTCTGGCGCAGCCCGCCGCGTAAGGATTCAGCGTGGGAATGGGAGCGCATGGGATGAACTCCGTCTATCCGACCATCTTGTTTCTGATCGTCGCGGCGCTCCGGGTTACGGCCGCGGTGATGGTTGACGCGTGGGGCGCCGAGGACGGACTCCCCCATAACACGATCACCTGCCTGAAACAAACCCAAGACGGATATCTATGGATCGGAACCCACCACGGCGCCGCGCGTTTTGACGGCGTCCGGTTCACCCTCTTTGGCGCGCAGAACACACCCGAATTGAGGAGCAACCGGATTGTCGCTTTCGAGGAGTTGGTTCACGGTTCCCGGTCGGAACTGTGGGTGGGCACGGAAGGCGGGGGCGTCATGCGGCTCATGGGCGGGCCGCACATGTCGATCACCAGTTGGGAAGGTCTCCCTGACGACACGATCGAATCGTTGGAAACGGATCCCCAAGGGCATCTGCTGATCGTGACGGCCAAGGGATCCGTCATTCTGGACAACGGCACAATCAAACCCGTCACGGCCATCCCCAAACACCAGGGCGCGCAGACCGAACAACTCCCCAACGTGACCGATCACCGGATACTCTGCACGCTAAAAGACACGGACGGGGTTTTATGGGTCGGGACCGAAGGCGGGGGATTGCTGCGGGTCAGGCCCCGGTTGCTGGATCCCGATTCGCGGCCGGACACAAAGGCGATCCCATCCCTTGATTTTCCATCCGGATTCCCGGAAAAGAATGAGGTGACCGCCTTTTGCCGCGATGCCGAAAACCGGCTTTGGGTCGGAACGCGCAACCGGGGTGTTTTCCTCCATGAAGGGGGAACCATCCGGAACTTCGGCCCGGACGAGGGCTTTCCCGCGCGAATGGTTTCCGCGATCGTCCAGGATCGCGACGGAGATATCTGGGTAGGTTCCGATGGCATGGGGCTCTACCAATTCGCGAACGGCCGGGTCTCCTATTATTGCCGCCGCGAGGGTTGGGGAAGCGAGTGGATCCGTTCGCTCTTCATCGATTCCGACGGCGCGCTCTGGATCGGGAGCGGCGGGAACGGTCTGACGCGGATGCGGGACGGTTGGTTCCATACCATCACCAAACGGGAAGGGTTGAATGACGACATTGTCTCACAGATCCTGGAGGATGATTTCGGCAACATTTGGATCGGGACCAATTCGGGATTGGCGGCCTTTTCCAAGCGGGACTTCGAGTTGTTCGCGCAGGGCATCAAAACGGCGGTTCCGATCACCCCGTATGGCCGTTGTGACGGCATGCCCGCCCTTGAATGTTGCGCCGACATCAAGATGCCGGCGGTCAAAGACCCAAACGGGCGCCTCTTCTTCGCGACCATTGCGGGTTATGTCTGCGTGGATCCCGGTCAACTGAGAACGGCGATCAATCAGACCGCCCCCTTCAACACGATGATCGAAGAGGTCGAGCTGGACGGCAAACCGGTCCCTTCCGAGACAGGGGGTGTCATCGTACCGCCCGAAACGGGTGCGGTCTCTTTCCGTTGGACGGGCTGTAATCCGGGATATGCCGACAAGGCCCGTTTCCGGTGCCGGCTGAACGGATATGACCGCGAATGGATTGAGCAGAGCACCTTGCGTTCCATACGGTATGTCAATATCCCACCCGGAAAGTACACCTTCGAAGTGGCGGCCTGTAATCTCGCGGGAATCTGGTGTCCGCGTCCCGCCTCGATCCAACTGACCGTCCAGCCCCATCTCTGGCAGACGTTGGGCTTCCGCATCATTCTCGTACTGTCGCTCGTTTCGGGCAGCGCGGCGTTGGCCTGGTGGTTTGTGCGCCGGCGGATGAAGGCGAAAGTCGAACTCTTCAGACATCGGCACCTCCTGCTCGCCGAACGGGCCCGGATCGCCAGCGATATCCATGATGACATCGGGGCCCGCCTGACCCGAATCGCGCTTCTGGGTTCCCTGGCGGAACGGGAGATGCCGCAGTCCATTCCCGCAACGGTCAAGAACCGGCTCGCCGAAATGACGGGCGCCGTACGGGATGTGACCAATGCGCTTGAAGAAGTGGTTTGGGCCGTTGAACCTCGGAATGACACCCTCGACAAACTCGCGACCTATCTCTGCAGCTATTCGGAACGGTTCCTGGAAGGAACCCATATCCGTTTGCGGCTGCGCATCCCCACCCTCTTACCCGCGGTCACGCTCTCCAGTTCGTTGCGCCATGATGTGGTTCTGTCGGTCAATGAGGCGCTGAACAACGTTGTACGCCACGCCAACGCCTCTACGGTCATCCTCTATCTCACCTGTGACGATCGCTTTTGCACCATTAAGGTGGAGGATGACGGATGCGGCATTGCCGCCATCCGCGAACATGGAAACGGATTAAAGAATATGGCGGAAAGGATGAACCGGCAACACGGTTCGATCCGATGCTCGCAACGGGAAGGACATGGCACCGTGATCGAGCTTCGTTTCCCTATCAAACCGGGAGATGGCAATGACAGATGAGGTGATTAAAGTCGCTTTGGTTGAAGATGACCTGGGGATCCGCGAGACGCTTGCGGAGTTGCTGGAGGTCTCGGATGGATTTGCCTTCTGCGGCTCCTTCGCGGACGGCGAATCCGCCGTGGAGCAAATACCCAAACTGGATGCGGACATCGCGCTGGTGGACATCAATCTGCCGGGCATATCCGGCATTGATGTGATTATGACGCTCCATGCGGAGTGTCCGAATCTCCAGTTCCTTGTCCTGACGGTCTATGAGGATAGCGACCGGATTTTCCGCGCGCTCGCGGCGGGGGCCGGCGGATACCTGCTCAAACGCGAGGCACCGAGCAAGTTACTGGAATCGATTACGGACATCAAGCACGGCGGCGCGCCTATGTCGGCATCGATCGCGCGGCAGGTTGTCCAGTCATTCCATAAGATGGGGACCGTCAAGGAGTCGGAGGAGAACCTCTCGCCCCGCGAGGAGGAGATCTTGAAGATGCTGGTGGATGGCGACCTCTACAAGGAGATCGCGGACAAACTCGGAATCCACTTGGAAACGGTTAAAACCTACATCAAGCGGATATACGCGAAACTTCATGTCCGGTCACGGACCGAGGCGGTCGTGAAGCGGTTGCGGCGGGAAACCGATTGATGGCATAACCGGATGGGGCAAGGGTGCCCTCGCCCTTGCGGAAAGGAGTCTCAACAGGTGAAGGTTGTTGTTTTCGGGTACCTCGCGGCGATCACGATCCTCTTTTCGGGGTGCCGGAAGAACGCCCCGAAAGAGCCGGTTAACGGGATTGTGGCGGTTTCGCTGGTGACGGACGCGAACCCCCATTTTCTGAAGATCGCCGAGGCGATCGAACAGGACGCGCGGCGATACGGTTACCAGGTTAAGGTCGATTCATGCGAATTCAATGTGGACCGGCAAATCGAGCAAGTGAGGAACTTCATTTCGCTGGGCGTGAAGGCGATGGTTCTGACACCCTGCGACGCCAAGAAGATCGCGCCGGCCGTCCGGGCGGCCAATGAGGCGGGAATCCCGGTCTTCACGGCCGACACGGCCTGTTCCGCGGAGGGCGTGCGTATTACCGCGCATGTCGCGACGGACAATCGCGGCGGCGGAAAACAAATCGCCCACGCGACTATCGAGACGCTGGGGGAGAAAGGCGGCACGGTCGGCTTGATCAACCATGCCCCGCTTGAGGCGTGCGAGCAACGGGTCAAAAGTTTCCTTGAAGTGTTGGCGCGGCACAATGAGTCCCACTCCAACGCACTGATCAAGGTGCTGTTCTGTGAACCCTGCGGCGCGAATCGGAAAGGCGGGGCGGCCGCCGCCGAAAAGATCATCCGCCGGCCCGTTCTTCCCGATGTCATCTTTGCCGTCAACGATCCCTCCGCCGCGGGGGCATACTCGGTATTGAAGAGACTGCCCGAGGAGAAATGCCCCAAGATCATCGCGTTCGACGGCTCCAAAGAGGGATGCCGGGCCGTGGATGAGGGCCACTTCCTGGCGACGGCCATCCAGTATCCGGAACGCATCGGCGCGGAGGTCATGCGGGCGATTGTGATGAATGCCCGCAAGGATCCGGTTCCCGCCGAAATCCTCATCCCGACTTCGCTCTATCAGCCGTCCAGGAAAAGGATCGGCAAGCCTTGACGGCCTGCGCTAGTACGGATTGGTCGGGGCTATCTCCCACATATCGAGCCGCTGGCAGACGAGAGGCGCGCCTTTTGCCCCCAGGAGGATGTTTCGGCCCGGTTTCCTCGGGAAACTGCGGCGGCAGATCGCCTGCCGGTCATTGGCGAACACCTCAATGACGCTGCGGTCCACATAGACGCGCAGGTTCAGGGTCTCGCCCGGCCGCAGCCGGAACGGTGCCCGCTCGACAGCGGCATGGGGGGAAATCATCCCTGATGACATCATCCCGCTTTGGGTTCCATCCAGAACCAAGTGCCCCGTCTCCGCATCGTAATGGATGTCGGTCTTTTCGCTGCCGTCATCCGAAGCCAGTACCGAGAGGATGAAACGGGGAGCGTTTTCCGGATCGAGCGTCAACAGGATCTCACAATCATCCCCGGGAAGACCGGTAACCGCCCGGTTCGTTCCCTCCGCGAGCTGGATCGTATCCCAGGCTTGATGGTTTCGGCGCAACTGTTTCAACTCTTCAACGGGCGCGATGCCGAGCGTCCCGTCTTCCGCCAGCCAGAGCGATCGCGGCAGGCCATAGACACCCGACCACCCGTATGTGATATGGTCATTCTCAAGATTGTCGATCAGCCAGGCCCAAACGATCTGGCGGCCCTGTCCGTCCATCAGGCACTCCGGCGCGAAATAGGTGTTGTCCTCCCACGTCATCCGGCCGTGGCTCTCGGGATAGAAATGATCGTCTGCATACCGCCCGATATAGTATTGGCAGCCCCGGTTGTGGCTGATGCTGACCAGCAGGTGCTTGTCGCTTAAGGCGCCGCCGTCGGCCCGCCGCGGCAACGGCAGGAAACTCGGACACATGTTGTCCTCATCGGGATCAGTCCAGCCGGACGCGCGCGTCTCATCGATTCTGCGCTGATAGAAGGGATGCTTGTAAACCCAGTTCTTCAGATCCGCCGATTCGAAGAGGTAGACGCAGTCGCCCTTCATCGCCTCGGGCGAATCCGCCGCCCGTCCGTTGTCATTCAACAGCGGCAGGTTACCGGCGACCATGTAATACTTGCCGTCCTTTTTCCAGATGTTCGACGGGTCCGCGCTGGCGTATTTCACCTCATTCCCATCGGCATCCTTCGCCAGGGTCCACCCCCACCGCGTGCTTTTAATGACGGGATTTTCCGCGAATTTCTCCCAGCGGTCGAAGCGGGAATCAAGACTCTTGGCGATGCCGAGCCCCTTCGCGCCCCAGAGCATCCAGTAGGTGAGATAGGCGGTGCCGTCATCGTCAACAAAACCGCCGCCGCTGAAGACCCCGTCATCATTCGGCCCGACACGAAGCGCGTCGGGATGGTGCCGCCAATGAAGCAGGTCGGCGCTGGAGACATGTCCCCAGCAGAAGCCGGACTGGGCGCGCGCGTAAAGATACATCAGATGGTATCGCCCGTTGTGCCAGAAGCAGCCGTTGGGGTCACCCGGCTTCCCGTTCCCCTCCGGAATGCAGAAGTGGTAGAGCGGCCGGTAGGGATCCGCCAACAGCTTTTCGCGCAGACGGCGGGTGGTCACCAGCACGGAATCGGGCACATCCCCCTGTCCGTTCCATGGGGCGGCCGGAACAACTGTTGCCCCACCCTCGTCCTCGATGGACAGCGTCGAGTCGGCGAGGGAGGCCAGGAAGGTGTCGCCCTCGTCCGTCAGGGTCAAGGCGCCGTCGGCCACCTTGGCGTTGCCGATCAGACGGCTCGCGTGGAAACGGCCCATCCGCTCAAATGTGCCTGTCGTGCAGAACGACCACCAGGCCCAAAGCGGCAATTCGCCCGCGACGCCGGGCTTAAGTTTACGCAGGGCGTCGCCGTCGAGCGCCGAATCGTAAATCCGCGCGTCGCGAATCCGGCCCTTAAAGCTGACGCCGTCTTTCGCCCCGCGGTGCCGTTTCCCGAAGAGCACCAGAGTCTCGTTTCCGAAACGGACGGGGTCCACCGTGGCGGTGTACCGGACCACTTGTTCGCCATCGCGGTAGATGGTGATATCGCGGCCCTGATAACTGATCGCCATTTGGATGAACCGGTCGGCGGCGACGCTCTCCACGGGGTCGCCATCCTGTTCGCGGCGGGTCCGGTTGTAATAATCGCTTCCCGCCATCCAGACCCGCTCTTTGAGTTCGCCCAAAACGATCGCGTCAAAGACGCCATTGGTCGATTCCATGGTCAGGCAGGAACCGCCCCGCTGGGTCAAATCCGCGAGGGAGACCCATGCCACAAGCGTTTTATCCACGATACTCTCGTTTTCGCTTGGAATCGGCTTCTGACCCCCGTTTAAAAGAACGGTGGTTTGGGCGACCGCTTGCCCCGCGCAACAGGCGTACCCGATAAGGACCATGCATCCCGCTCGAAACGTCATCATCTTCACCCCCGGATCAGATTCTGATCTCTTCCAAGACCTTCCCTTTTGTTTCAGGAACCAGCGTGAGGATCCAGATAAGATGGAGCACCATCATCACCAAAAAGAACGCGAAAATCGCACTTTGCGAAAAACTCTCCGCCAGTTTCGGGAAGGTGAACGCGATCAGCGCGGCAAAGATCCAGTGGGTGGAACTGCCGAGCGATTGGCCCGCCCCCCGGAAACGGTTGGGGAAGATCTCGGAGATCAGGACCCAGATCACCGTCCCCTGCCCCAATCCATGCGCGGCGACAAATGCGAAGAGGAACCAGGGAATCAGGCTGCCGTGGCCCGTCGAGAAGCCCCACACGCAGAGGGCAAGCGACACCACATAGCCGATCCCGCCGATCAGCAGCAGGGTTTTCCGTCCCAGCACGTCGATCAGCGCCACGCCGATCCACGTCCCGATGAACATCACGATCCCGATACCCGCGGATTGGAAGAGCGCGTCATGCGTGGCGAATCCCGCCTCCCCGAAAATCCTGGGGGCGAAGTAAAGGACCGCGTTGATCCCCGACATCTGGTTAAAGAACGCGACGAAAAACGCCAAAAGAATCGGCTTGAGGAGCGTCCTGGAGAAGAACCGTCCGCGATCAGCCGAAGCCGTCTCCCTTGCCGCGCACTCGGCGCGTACGCCCTCCACCATCGCGTCAATCTCCCGGGCGTCGAGCGCGGGATTGATTTCGGCAAAGACGTTGCGTCCCCCTTCGCTGTCCCTGCGTTTGACGATCAGCCAGCGGGGGCTCTCGACCAAGAAGGGACAGAGCACGGTAAAGAGAAACGCCGGAATCGCCTCGCTGCCGAGCATGAAACGCCAGGCGTTGTCGCCGATCCGAGCCATGAAGTAGTTCGAAATGTAGGCGACGCACATGCCGAAGATGACATTGAACTGGAAAAGCCCCGTCAGGGTTCCCCGGTACTTCGGAGGCGCGATCTCCGAGTTGTACAGCGGAACCACCACGGACGAGATGCCCACCCCGAATCCACCGATCAATCGGGCGACGGTCATCGTGTAGGGTCCGGCCGGAAACGCGGACCAAACCGCGGAGACGAAGAACATCACCCCTGACCAGAAGAGGATTTTACGTCTGCCGAAAAAGTCGCTCAGACATCCTCCGATCAATGCACCGATGACCGTTCCCCAAAGCGCGGAACTCATCACCAACCCGTGCGTCCAACTGTCGGTTTGCCAGAGCGCCTGCATGGGCTTGTCCGCCCCGCTGATGACCGCCGTATCATATCCGAAGAGCAGGCCGCCCAATGCGGCGACAACCGTGCAGACCAGCAATCTGCCAGAAAGATTCTTTCGCATTTTTCTATCCGTTCTGTTACTGGACCAGCATGACCGTACCGCCGATAAAGCGGAAGGCGTAGCCGTAGGTGGTTTCGGTCTTCACGACGCTCGTCTGATAGCGTGAGAAGGTCGGTGCCTCCATGTCGAGTCCGGAGAGGGCTTGATCCCAATCGGTGGCGACGGCGTTTTTGAAGATGACAAACCCCTCTTTCGGGGGAACACTCCCGTGGTCCATCTCGAAGACCACCGTGCCGTTCGCCGGGAAGGTGAGCGAGCCGCTCTCAACGGCCAGACAGGAGTCGAACGAGGTCAGGGTCAGAACCGTGTTTTCCGCCAGAGCGAAATCGTTGTCAAACGTCAGGGGGCCGGTGACCGTCAGCGCGTCCGAAACGTGAAGGTTCCCGTTCTGGACCCGCCCGGCGCCGGACAACGAAGCGATCGTCTGCTCCGTCATGTTGAGGTCAAAGATGCCCCCGGCGCTCATCGTGACCGCCAGATCCTTCGGGAGCGGCGGCACCTTCCCGACGGCGCTCGCCTTGTTCGGCCCGATAGCGGCCAGTTCGGCAAGCTGCTCCATCGAGACCGGAACACGATAGATACGCGCCTCATTGATCTTGCCGATGAAGGTATCGCCGCAGCCGTAATGGCGCGGACCGATCATGATACGGGAATCCTTCGCAAAGAGTTGAACACCGTAACCCCACTGACCATAATCACCATAAAGAATACCGTCTCTGAAGATATTCGCATGGAAGTCGGCGAAACGGGAAGAATAGTAGGAGATGGCGATAAAGACCTCTTCGGTCGAAGTCTCGGGCTCGCCGAACCCCTGCGGGTATTGCGTCCGGTGCCAATTGTCGCTTCCCGACATCCAGCAAGCGTCGCGGCACTCGCCGTAAACGATGCCGTCAAACGTGCACCATGTGTCCAGGCCGTTAAAGAGCGTCAGGGCAGATCCCTTGGTGCTGACCGCCGGATTGCTGAGGGTCACCCACACCATCATCGTCTTCCTGTCGATCGGACGCATGATCTCATCGGTCATGAAGCTCGCGCCCTGCGAAGGGATCACCAGCTGGTCATCCTCCACGCGCGCGTTGCTCAGGGTCCCATGCGCCATGCCGATCAGATCTTCTGTGTTTCCGCCGTTGAAGGACCAGCGGTGGCGGAGGACATCGCTGATGGAGACCCGCCCTTCGCGGATGTCGATCGGACCCGCCAGTTGACGGATCTCGCCGATCTGCAGCGTTCCCGCACCCGTCTTCACAAACCCCTTCGGGGCGTAAAGCGAGGAGAGGGCCGCCAGGCCGGAACCGACATGAATCGTCGGCTGCCCGATCGTCGCATTGACGGTGATGCTGCCGTTGGTCGTCTCGTTTACCTCCCAAACCTGGCGCTCGGGTCCCGTCTGGAAATCAAACGTGGCAGCTTGAACGGCGCGATCGAGCGTGATACTGGCCGAACCGTCCACCGCGCGGGCGTTGAAGGTTACCGTGCGGTCGGTCCCGGCGGGGAGAACTCCGTTTTGCCAATTGGCGGTGTCGGAGAAGATCCCCCCTGCCTCATTGATCCATGTCGCGTCGGAAACGGCCGCATCGCCGGGATCGGCGACCGTGAGCCGGACGTTATCGACGCCCAACCGGATGGAGTGCCAGTCATTGATGTACTCAATGCCAAAGAGGGAACTCATGACCCGCAAGGCGAGCTGATGCCCCGCCCGGTCAGCGCTGACCGACGGCGAAACCAGTGAGAGCGACACCGTCTCATCGACCAGCCGTTTACCGTGAAGGGAGGCGAGCTGCTCCTCGGTTACGGCCAGAATGTCACCCGCCGTCAAGTCAATCAATTCCATCCGGGGGTATGTCGTATGTCCCCGGTCTTCGCTGGAAGTCTGGAAATCGGCGTCGATCCGGTAGACCTCCCCGGCTTTCATGTTTCCAAGGGGCGCGGTCGTGACCCAAAGCTTCATCCCCATCGTCCAATTCCAGTCCGCTTCGATGCACAACCGTGTCGCCCCCTCCGTCGGATCGGGATAGTACCAGCGGGACGCCAGATAGATGTTCCAGGAAGAGGTCATGCCGTTGAGAAACCCATTCGCAATCTCTCTCGGCAAATACCATCCGGCCGGGATGAGATTCATGCCGCCCGCCTCTTTCTCCTCCGTAATCGCAGCCCAAGGCGAGAAGGCTTCAAATCCGCCGTTCCAGATACCGGTGACATCCGACGGCACCGGGCCCTCCGCGTAGATGGCCGCGATCTCCTCGGCCGTCAACGCCGTGTCGTAGATGCGCGCCTCGTTGATATGGCCGCTGATGTATCCCCCGGTGGCGTTGCGCGGACCGAAAATGGCGACGGCGTTGCCGTCAAACTCCGGTATGCCATAGTCATTTGCCTGATTGTGGCGCGCATAAAAGACACCGTTACGGTAAAGGGTGATCTGAACGGGGTCGCTCTGATAGGTGATGGCGATCATCACCTCGCCCGGTCCCGGGATATCCTCCTCCGCCCCGCCGTTACTCTCAGGAGTCCGCCTCCACCAGTCGCTGCCGCTCATCCACTGCCGGGCGACACGCTCCCCGAAAACGATCCCGTCGAACCGTGAACTGTTCGTGTTGTCGGCGGTGATCGAGAGAACGGCGCCCGCACAGGTGCCGTCCCGGTCCAAATCGGAAAGCGCGCACCATGCGATGAGGGTCTTGTCCCGGAGTGTCCCGCCCAATCCGGAGGTGATCATGCAATTGGTGTTAAAGTTGATATCTCCCCTGGCAAGGTGCAGCGCGCCGTTGCCGATGGCTGCGTTCCCGTTGAGCCGTCCATGCGCCGATCCGACAGAATCATTGCCCGTACCGTCGTTGAAGGTCCATTGATGGACCAAGTGGTCCACCGCCGCCGCGTAACCCGTGCCGCAAAGCGCGGCTGTTGTCAGGATGATACCGATTGTCAACGCGCTGTTTTTCATAACCATACACTCCTTGTTAAGCATGAATAGTGTGCCACAAAGTCGCCAATATGTCCTGTCCCCTTTTCGGGGGACAAGGAAGATTAAAGGGGAACGGGGAATGGGGAACGGAGGCAGTTGAGGGTTGAGCGTTGAGAGAAGAAACCACCATACCACCCAACTACCCAAAATCTTCTTCTGTTTCCTTGTTTTCGGTGCAGGGTTATGGCAAAATATTTTTTCTCTGGGGAGAGGGTTCAGTCTGGCGGCTGGCGTTTGTGTCGGCTGGACATTCTCCCGCAAATTGGAGTGGATAACGAAAAAGAAAGAGGGGCGTTTATGACGTGTTTGAAGGGATTATGTGGCGTGGTGGCGCTTTCCGCGCTGACGCTTGGCGCGGTGGAGCTTGAGACCGCCGGCGAGCTGCTGGTGGATCTCGACGCATCGACGTTGACGGGATACGAGGCGGGCAGCAATGTGGAACTGTGGCCCAATGCCGGAACCATGCCCGATTTCGCTTTTGTCAACACCCACAACAAAACAACGCGGCCGACCTACCGCATCCGAAATGCCGCCCCTGCGGTGCGGTTCGCGGGTTCGGCCTCGGGCAGCATGACGAACGGCGTACCCACGCCGGTATCGCTCACGGGTAACAACCCCTGGTCGGTCGAGGCCTGGATCGCGATGACGCAGAACCAGGATACCCGTTACTGGCTGACCTTCTCGCCCTACTACAAGGTCTCCAGCTCATCAGCCGAGGCGTTGACGCGCGCGGCGTTCCGCCTCGACAGCAGCAACAGCGCGGTGGACCACAACACCTACGGCCTCTACTGGGGCCGCAGCAACCAGGGCGAATACCATCCCGCGGTCGGCGACTGGTACCACATCTGCCTGGTCCACGAGGCGTCGGGCTATGAGCGGGTCTACCTGAACGGCCGCCTCACCTCGGTGGGCAACACCATCCTCAACCTGACAGGCGATGATCCGTGCTACATCATCATCTCCGGCATCTATAAAGTCTCCTCCAAGTCCTGGGAGCGCCAGCCCTACGCTGACTACGGCCATCTCCGCATCCAGACGGGGGCGCTCACGGCAGCGCAGGTGATCAGCAACTACAACGCCGAGAAGGCGCATTACGGCGTGACCGACACGCCCGACACGCTCTGGACGGACGGCGCGACCTGGTACGACGGCAAGGCGCTCGCGCTTGACGA
>DBXN01000008.1:8495-8672 GCA_002309585.1 Verrucomicrobia bacterium UBA1211 | reverse complement strand
CCTGATCGGCGCCGGCCTGCTGCTGGGCGTTGAGCGGGCGAGGCGGCAAGCGGCCGCCGTTGTCGCGGTCACGGTCACGGCCCTGGAACCGGTCTCCGGACCGGCCGGGCGCCGGGCGCTGCGCGGCGCGGCTGTCGCCGCCGCGGGCCGCATTCCCCCGCTGCTGGGACTGTGTGG
>DBXN01000008.1:0-8468 GCA_002309585.1 Verrucomicrobia bacterium UBA1211 | reverse complement strand
CGCCACGCTCACGCGACGCGGGCCGCGGCGGCTTCGCAAAATCTTTGGACGACTCGCCGCGTGACAGGCGGTCGCGGTTCGAGGAGGAGAGCGGAATGTCATCCAGCTCATCCTCTTCCTCATAGTGGGAGCGGGCCGGGCGCGCCGGGGCTTTCGCGGCGGCCGGTTTGGCCGGCGCGGCAGGCGCGGGTTTCGGCGGTTCAGCCGGTTTCTTGGCGGGAGCAGGAGCCGGGGCAGGCGGGGCCGCCTCGGGTGCTTTCTCGGCCGGAGCCGGCGCAGGGGCGGGCNNCCGCCGGTTGCGGCTGGACCGGAGCCGGCTCCGCCTGGGGTGTCGGCGTTTCGACCGTAGGCGCGGGTACCTCAACCGGCGCGGGAGCGGGTGCGGGTTCCTCCGCCTTCACCGACTTGCCGTGAGCCAGGGCGTCCATCTCGATCGCCCGCTGGCGGGTCGCCTCCAATTCGGGACGCGCCGCCGCCAACTCCTCCAACCGGCGGGCCGCGACCTTGGCGCGCTTCGCGGCGCGGGCCGCTTCGCGGGTCTGTTTCGCCGCCTCGCCATCGGTACCGCCTTTGAATGCCGTTTCGAGCGCGCGGGCGTCATCGGCGTCGACCTGCGACAACGGGGACGATATCTCCAACCCCAGCGTCCGCACATGCCGAAGCAATTCGCTGCTGGAGGTCTTCCATTTTTCCGCTAACTGATAGACTCTCATGAGAAACGTTCCCTCTTCCCCTACTCGTTGTCGTCCGGCATCTGACCGGCCATCGTCTGGTCAACGCGGTTTTGCGCCGCCGTCCAGATCTTCTTCGCGAGATTCTCATCGATCCCGGTGACCTCCTGAAGGTAGGCCATCTCGACTGCGACAATCCCCTCGCACGTCAGGAACCCGTTGGAAACCAGCGTCGAGGCGACGCTCTTGTCCACATCCAGCGCGGACGCCAGCGAGTCGATCGCCGTGGCACGCTGCACCTCGAACGGCACCTGATCGGCCCCGCTCTTGTCGATGGTGATGCGCCAGCCGGTCAGTTTCGAGGAGAGCCGGACATTCTGCCCGCGCTTGCCGATGGCGAGCGAGAGCTGATCCGGGGCGACCGTGACGTGCACCGAACGGGGCTCTTTGCGGTCGACCTCGATGACCTCCAGTTTCGCGGGGGCCAGCGCCTGGGTCACATACTGCTTGATGTCGTTGCTCCACCGGACGATATCGATCTTCTCGCCGTTAAGCTCGCGGATGATGTTCCGGACCCGCGCCCCGCGCATCCCGACGCAGGCGCCGACCGGATCGACCTTCTCATCCAGCGTCTTGACGGCGATCTTGGAGCGGTAACCCGGATCGCGCGCGACGGACATCACTTCCACGATGCCGTCTGCGATCTCGGAGACCTCGCGGCGGAAAAGGGTTTTCACGAATTCGGGGCAGGCGCGCGAAAGGACCACCGAAGGCCCGTTCACCCCCTCCTGAACCCGGTAGACATAGGCACGCAGCTGGTCGCCCACGCTGAACTCCTCGGTCGGAATCTGCTGGCTGACCGGAAGGACCGCCTCCGCCTTGCCCAGATCGATGATCAGGTCGCGGTGGATCACCTGGCGGACCGTCCCGCTGACGAAATCGCCGATACGGTCCTTATATTCATCGTAAACGTTCTTCCGTTCGGCCTCGCGGATCTTCTGGAGGATCATCTGCCGCGCCGCCTGCGCCGCGATACGCCCCAGGCGGGTCGGGGGGATCTCGACCTCCAGGACATCGCCCAGCTGGGCCTTCGGGTTCTTTTTACGCGCCAGACGCAACGGCAGCATGCCCAGGCCGGTCTTGCCGTCCTCTGTCACCACCACCTTGTCAAAAGCCCTGATCGCCAGCGATTTCCGGTCAATCTCCACCCGCAGGTCGTTTGTCACGTCCAAACTTCTGCGCGCAGCCTGCTGGATGGCGGATTCGATCGCGTGAACAATGACTTCGCGGTTCACACCACGATCGCGTTCCAAATAGCTCACAATCGACAACAGCTCATTGTTCATCTCGTTCCACCTCCGCTTTCTCGCTCATCAATAAAAAAGAGCGGGGAAAGCCCCACTCTTTTCATCCCTAAAAAAAGTTCGTGTTATTTTAGGATAAGAGGTGGCTTTGTGTCAATAGGCAAACATGAAAAGTTTTTTCCGTTGACGCGGCCCGCACATTATGTGCTATACTGACACAATAAACCTGTTTGGAGGTACGTTTAAAACGTATCGCAGTTTTATATGAAGGCATGAGAAAAAAAGCGAAACAGGACATTGTTTCTCGCTATGAGGCGAAGTATATCATCCCGCGCGGGATGGTACCCTCGATTCGTGCCTTCATCGCACCATTTTGCAAGCCCGATCCCTTCACCCGCGGCGACCCGCCCGAGTACAGGATCACGACGCTCCAGCTGGACAACAACGCCTATTCCCTCCACTACGCCAAAGAGATCGAGGCGAACGCGCGGTTCAAACTCCGGGTCCGAACCTACGGCGAGATCGGGTCGGCACCGGTTTTCGCCGAAGTGAAGGCGAAATTCGAGGGGACCATCGTGAAGACGCGCGCCACCGTCCCCTTCAAGGAGTGGAACGAGGCGCTGATTTTCGGGTCGCGCGTTCCGAACTGTTTCAAGAACGAGCAGCAGGAGATGGATTTCCTGCAATTCAAGCGGGTGGTCTGGGAGATGGGAGCCAAGCCGCTCGCGCTGGTGCGCTACACCCGTGAGTCGTATATCGGGACGGTGGATTCTTACGCGCGCATTACGTTTGACCGGGAATTGCAGTATCAGATGACCAACTCCTGGGACGATTTCGGACGGAGCGGGATCTGGCGCGGGATGGACTCCCAGCTGGCGCAGGGATTCGGGCTCCCCTACTCCGGAGTGGTGATGGAGGTCAAGACTCTCTCCTACTATCCGGTCTGGGTGGTAGACATGATCCAACGGTTTAATCTGCGCCGGAACGGAAACTGCAAATACTCAACCGCCATCTGGCGGGAAGGCGCCTTTGCCGGGTATCCGGGGACAAACGAAGCGACGGCAGAATCGCTCTGTTGGTTTTAACGGGTTCGGGATGGAATGACGAGATGAACGCGAACGACTATTTAGCTATGTTTTTCGGGGTGCCTCAAACGCTCTCCCCCATGCTGATCCTGGGCGCGCTGGCCCTCAGTTTTCTGCTGGCGATGCTTTTCGCGATCGTCTACCAGTATACCTTCCGGGGTTTCACCTATTCCCGTTCCTTCATCCACACGATGGTGCTTGGCAGCATGGTCACCTGCATGCTGATCATGGCGGTCGGAAACAACGTCGCGCGCGGCATGGGTATCTTGGGGACGCTGGCCATCATCCGCTTCCGCACGCCGATGCGCGATCCGCGTGACGCGATGTTCCTCTTCGCCTGCCTCGGCGTGGGCATCGCCTGCGGCGCGGGCATGCCGCTGGTCGCCGTGGTCGGAACCGGCCTGATCAACGTCGCCGCCCTGATCCTCCACTGGCTGCCGTTCGCCTCGCGCCGGGAGTACGAGGGGCTGCTCCGGTTCGCCATGACCGTGGGCGACACGGAGATGGAAGGGAAGCTCCACCAGATCCTGACGCAGTATTGCGCGTCGTTCTATGTGCTGGGGGTCCGGGACGCCGTCCAGGGTGAACAGGCCGAATTCTCCTACCAAGTCCGGCTGATCGACCCCGCCTACCAGAAGGATTTGATTAAGGCACTGAAAACCGCGGGGTTGATTGACCCGCTCCTGATCCTGCAACGGAACACGGTTGAACTTTAAGGAACCCGGAAAATGGCTGTCACAAAATATAACCGAAGAGTCCCGAGGAAATCTCTCAAGATGCGTCTCCAGGCGCTCTTCCGGTTCGTTTTCGCCTGTCTGGTGGTCGCGCTGATCCCCTTCGTCCTCTGGCACCAGCTCCGCCGCGATGAGAGCCTCTGCATCCGGGGCATGGTGGAGTCCGAATCCGAAAACGTCGGCCCCATCGAGACCGCCCGCATCGTCTCCATCGAGGTCAAGCCCGGCCAGCAGGTCAAACCCGGTGACATCCTGGTGCGGTTCGATCCCACTGACCGCGTGACCGAGAAGGTGATGAACGACGCCCGCCTGAAAGAGTATGAGCAGAGCGCGGCGAGGTATGAGCAGACGCAGGTCGCCTACCGCCAGACGCTCCAAGAGACGGAACGGAAATACCGGCAGCTGGTCCGCGAAGCCTCCGTCGCCCTTGAGGAGCAGAAGATGAACCAGATCCGCGACCAGGCGGAGCTGGACGGTCTTCGCGCGGAGATCAAACGGTTGACCCCGCTGGTCGAGAAACGGCTGGTCAGTGAACTGGACCTCTCCTCCCTGCGCCCGAAAGCCGATGCGCTCGAACAGACGGTCAGCCACTACGCGCCGTTGATCGACTCGCTCCAGAAGCGGCTGGACCAGGCGACCGCCGATCTGAAGGAGGTCCATGACCTTTCCGTCGCGGCCGAACGGTCCGCCCGCGAACGCGCCGCGCAATCGGCCGTCGATTCGCCCAAGACGCCCACCACCCAGGAAGACCCCACCGTCCTGCGGGCGCTCTCCGCCGGAACCATCTCGCAGATCTACCGCCGGGTGGGCGATGTGGTCCCCGCCGGCGAACCGGTCATCCGCGTCTCGGCCGCTGCCGACGCGATCTTCATCACCGGCATCCTGCCGATGAACCAGCTCAACTCCGTCCGAGAGGGTGACACCCTGCGGGTTTTCCGGATCGGCGAAGCCGGCACCTCGCAGGCCGGCATCCTGGCGAAGGTCGAGACGATCGCCCCGGAAGTCATGGATATTTTCGATCCCACCAGTTCCGCCCCGCGCATCCCGATCCGGGGCCAGAAGATCCGCCTGATCCCCGAATCCGACAACACGCTCGTGCCCGGCGAATCGGTGCTGCTCTCGCTGGTCCCGCATGAAAATTGCTGGGAAGGGGTCAAACGGCTCTGTATGTTCTGGAAAACCGAAAACCAGGGGATCTAACCGATGGCCCGCCCGTATCCGTTTCTTCTTCCCGTATCCCTCTCGCTGCTTCTGGCGGGTTGCGTGACCCATCGGGATCGTCAGCCGGAAACGGAGACACCCCCGCCGCCGGCGGAAACGCCCGCCGAACAGGAGACCGTTGCCGAGACGCTCGAATCGGAGGAAAAAGCCGAACCGGCGCCGCCGTCCCATCCGGATGGCTACAGCTGGGATGAGCTGGCCCGGCTGGCGTCATCCCGCGCCGACGCCGCCAAGATCTTCCTTCTGAAAGCCGCCGCCCGCCGGTACAAAACCTCCGGCGACACGGCCTGGAAGGATCCGCAGCTACGGATCTCCCACGGATGGGACTACGGCCGTTCCAACACCCCCGGCGACATCAACAACAACCGGGAATGGGAACATTCCCACGGGAACTCCGACACCCTGGCGCTCCGCCTCCCGATCGCCAATCCCTTCGTCAACCGCTGGATCCGGAAGCAGGGCGAATCCGAAGCCCGTTCACTGGAGGCGCGCGCGCAGGAGGAGGCGTATGCCATCTACTGTGAAGTCAAGACGCTCTGCATGGAGGCCGACATCCTTCGGCAGGAACTGGAGCTGACCGAAAAGATCGCCGAGCTGAACGAGCAGCTGCAAACCTACCGCGAGGAACAGGTTCAGGCTGGCGTGATCCGGTCGCCGCTCTCCCTGATCCAGGCCGAACGGGCCAAAGAGGAACTCCGCGCAGACAGCGCCGCCAAACAGATCGAGCGGCAGCAGATCCTCCGCCAGATCGCCCTCCTCTCCGGTATCCCGCTGGATGAGCTGAAGATCCTGCCCGTTTCCGACGTCCCGACGGCCGACCGCCTGCCCGACGCCGCAACCCTGACCGATCTGGCCCTCGCGCGCCGCCCCGACCTCCAGAGCGCCCTGCATGAGAAGGCCGCCGCCGACCACGGCGTCAAACTCGCCCAGGCCGGACACATCCCCTGGTTCGACTTCATCGAGGGCACCTACAAGAATGACGACTCCTTCACCCGCGACTATGAAAGAACCGTTTCAAATTTCGACCGTACCGCTGATGACAAGGAGGAGTGGCAGATCCGGATGGGCGTTAACGTGCCGATCTTTACCTGGATGGGAAACGCCGTCCAGCAGTCCAAACTGATCAGCGCCGCCGCTGACGCCCGCGTTCAGGGCCTCTACACCACCATCCGTGAGGAGATCTGCGGCTCGCTGGAGGATTACCAGTTCGCCGACATGGAACACAGTCGCCTGCAGGCCGCCAGCGAGGCGTTCTGCAAAGAGATCGAGGCGCGGATCGTCGCATTCGAAAAGGATCAGATGGGCCCCCGGGAGGAGGCGATCCGTTCCCGCAAGGAGATACTCGCCTATCGCAAGGTCTGCCTCAAGGTTGAGCGCGAATGGCTCCGGCAATACCTTCTTCTTGAATCCATCACAGGCGGCCCCCTCCCGGAAGAGGAGGCGGCCCCCGACCCGGTCACTTCTCCAGACGGAACGCCTGAATGATGTCCTCGATCACCTGTTGATCCATCGGAACATGCCCGCCGATCGGGATGCTGTCCAGGATCGCCTCCGCCGAACACTCCAGCACCTCCAGCTTGTCGAACGCGCTCAACAGGCTGTCGCCCGTAACCATCACGCCGTTGTTGGAGAGTACCGCCGCCGGATGACGCGGCGAAACCCGCTTCACCAGTTCAGGGTAGTTGTTGAAGGTGGTCTCAAACGGCAACAGCTGCACCTCCCGCAGGAAGATGTAGCACTCCGGCAGGGTACGGGTGTCGATCGTCTCATGGCAGACGCTGAACGCCAATGAATTCGGCGGATAGGCGTTGATGATCGCCCTGATCTCCGGGTGGGCGTCGTAAATCGCCTGATGCGAGAGCACCGCATGGCTCGGGGTCTTGCCCTGCTCACACCGTCCATCCCGGATCATCACGATCTCGTGCGGCTGGACGTCGAAGCGATCGAGCGGCCGCGGCGTGATCAGGAAGGCGGTCGCATCGAGCCGAACCGAGAAGGTGCCCGTTGAGCCGGAAAGCAACCCCTGCCGGTAACCGCGCTCCACAAACTGGCAGATCTGGTTGCGGAGGTCCTTCTCCTGGATCGTCATCATCTCGGGGTCATATTCGAAGGTCGGCAGGCGGACATCGCCGGTCCGGCTCTCCAACTGCAACTGCTCCTCCGTCAGGAAGGTCGGCTCGCCCAGCGCGCGGGCCTTGATCTCGGTCTTGCAGCACAGCTCCAGCGTCTCAAACCGCTGGAAGGCGTCCTGGAGGTTCCGCCCGCCGCAACAGACCCCGTGGCTCTCCAGCACCACACTGTCATACCCCGCCGCGAACTTCTCGGCGATCTTGTTGCCGAGGTCCTCGCTGCCCGGTATGCCATACGGCGCGAACGCCACCGTCCCGTTCCAGCGGTAGGTCTGCGGGATCAGCTTCGTGTCGGGAATCTTCTTGGAGACCGAAAACGCGACCAGCGAAACGGGATGGGCGTGAACGACCGCGCGGATATCGGGACGCGCGTTGTAGATTGCGCGGTGGAAGGGATACTCGGATGAGGGCTTGTGCAACCCCACGATAGTCCCGTCCTTCTTCACGCAGACGATGTCGGTCGGCTTGAGCGTTCCCTTGTCGATCCGGGCCGGCGTGATCCACATATCCCCGTTCTCGTCCAGGATCGAAAGGTTGCCTCCCGACGTGGTCGTCATTTTGTAACGGTAAATCCGGGCCAAGGTCAACGCGAGCTCATCCCGCGGATGCAAATACTGATAATTCATCGTAATCCTTTCCACCCTCACGCGAAGGGTCGCAAAAAACGCGCACGTATATAGTCTTTTTTCCCGCGCGATGCAACTGAAATCATTCCCCGTTCCCCATTCCCTGACGCATCACGTTAAACGTTTAACCTTATCTTCCCCGTCCGGTTCGCGGCCTTCATGCGCGAGGCGGGCTTGATGATCATCAGCGCGATCAACATCAGCAACGCGGTGGTTGACAGGCTGATCGGATACGCCGCCATGATACAGCCGAATGACCGGAAATGCGGGAACGCGAGAAGGATCCACCCAACCCGCACCCCGCACACCCCCACCACCGTCAGGATCGCCGGGAGCATCGCGATTCCGAATCCCCGCAGATACCCGCAAATCACCTCATAGGAGAGCGTGAAGATATAGGCGAAAAAGACGACAACCAACCGGAAATAACCCACCTTGATGATCTCGGGATCCGACGTGAAGATCGAGAGAATCCGATGCCCGAAAACGAGAATCAGCGTCGCGGCGAAGGCGGTCGTGACGATGCCCTCAAGGAAACAGAGTTTCAAAACCCGTTTGCAGCGTCCGGGCAGGCCCGCCCCGTTGTTCTGTCCCGTAAAGGTTGTGCAGGCCTGTGAAAAGCTGTTAAGGACGATATAGGCGAAGATCTCGATCGTGAACGCCGCGCTCGACGCCGCCATCACCACCGTCCCCAGACT
>DBXN01000067.1:15428-16950 GCA_002309585.1 Verrucomicrobia bacterium UBA1211 | reverse complement strand
ATGACATCAAGGCGGATGGTTCATGGCTCATGTCGTTCGAGGAATTCCGAAGGGATACCCTGTTACGGGTGCGCGATAAAGAGGCTCTCTCTCTTAATGCGACCTGGTTGTTTGAAGGAGATTATTACTAAAATGAGGGGGAATGACATGTTTGAAGTGAGGGTCGTGGTGTGTCTTTTCATCGCTTTCACAGATATCGTCTATGCCGACAATATGCAGGGCATTATCTTCAGGACTGTCCGTGACTTCGCCTCGGACAGTCTTGAGAAGGAGGCGGCGGGAAGGAAAATACGGAAGGGGATCGTCCCGTTCAGCAAGGAGATGCGGATGGCGATGTTTAACCGGCGTAAGGGATTATACGTCAATACGCCCGAGGATGACCCGCGGGCGCTTCCCTTCATCAAGGGAATCCGTCCGGTTCGGAGCTACATCGAGATCAAGGAGCCGGATCACGTGAGCCTCTTTTTCGAGGATGCGGCGGGGAAGCTGGTCAGTTGCCGGAAACTCATGCGCGGTATGCTGACGGACTGTTGCCTCTATTGGGGGGATCCCGAGTGCGGGGTGTTGGCGTGGTATGGTGTGGTGGAAAACGCGATGGCGGTATTGGTCAGCCCGGGTGTGAAGGCTATCCCACTCCATTACGTCAGGACAGAGGCGCTTAAAGGGGACAGAAAAGTATCGTTTGTTGATGATGGGGAACTTTTAGCAGGCATATCCGGTGTGGGGAAAGACCCGATTGATGCGGTCTACAAAGAAGTCGAAGAGCGTGTTTTGGCTAAACGTCTTCGGACGATGGATTTTGCGGCCCGCGGAGAACGGATCGGGACGCATCAGAAGACCGTCTACTATGTGATGGAACTTGGGACACGCCAGATCAATTGGCTGACGAATTGGAACGGTGGCGGATGGACGCATCTGTACATGCGGCTTGGAGATGACGGCGTGATGCGATATGTACTTGCGGCGGACGGGAAACGGTTTGAGCAGTGGGGAATCGGCGATCCGGAGAAGGAGTGGTGGGATTGGCTCCGGCCCGGCCGTGATCGTTATCGTTATACCGATGGAACCTGGATACTGTCTGACGACACAATCACCGAACTTTTCAGTCCCGTGATGTTAGTCTCGCTTCGTATGGACGATTGCATCACGGTTTCAGAATCCGCATCGGTAAATGACAAAATGAAACGGCATTTCGCAAATCTGATGGAATCGGTCATTCCCCATCCCAAACGCTGGTTTTCCACAAAAGTTTTCAAGCGTCTTAATCCGACACCCGAAAACGGGGAATTGAGGCGGTCGATTGACGACGCCCCCTGGGTGGGATCCGCCCTTGTCCCCAACCACTTCGAGTGGTTCGAAAAGGAGTGAACGGCATGATTTTTTCACAGGGTATTGGCGTTGAGATCAACCGTGTAGTCAACGCCCGGAACGAGCTGGCCTCGGCGGTTTACCCGAACGCCGCCTACGCCGAGTACGAGTACAATCCCTTCGGCAAAGTCATCGCCCACACCGGCCGCGACTT
>DBXN01000067.1:0-15378 GCA_002309585.1 Verrucomicrobia bacterium UBA1211 | reverse complement strand
CCCGAGCTGCGGCGGTGGGCGAGCCCGGACCCGATCGGGGAGGCGGGCGGCCTGAACCTCTACGGGTTCTGCGGGAATAATTCAGTTTCGTTCATCGATATAAATGGGATGTTCACATTTGATGATTTTAAAGGTAAACCTGATCCCGACGTACTTTATAGTGCAAAGACATCTTATTCTTTTGATCCTGATGCCAATCCGGGCAAAATCTTATTTGATGGTAAAGACTATTCTGGAGAATCCTGCAAGGACGCACTGAAAGTTCGTGAAGTCAATGGTAAAAAAGTTTTTTCTCAAGACCCTAAATGTCCGTGTGAGAAGTGCTATACGAACCGTGCACGTTATTCAAAATATACTATCAGCGTTCAATTTCAACCAGAGGAATCTTGGGTAAGACACCCAAATATTGATGGGCTTTTACGTCATGAAAATTTGCATCTAATCATTGCACAAAAAATAGCTCAAGCCGAATCAGTAAAGCTTACGGCCATGTGGGTTGAATCCAATTTTAAATTCTGTGACGAAAGCGAATCGAAAGACCACGCCAGCGAAACATTAAGATTGCACATCAAGGAGCAATTCGAAAAAAGTCGTGCGCGAGACAACCAAATCCAATCTGATTTTGACGAGAAAACCGAACATGGGAGCAATTACGAGGAGGAAGAGAAATGGGAAAAGGATTGGGGTTACCCATAATCGCGATTCTGGCACAGATGGTATTCATCGGTTGCGTGACCAATCCTCCGGCAAGGGATAACGCGCATTTCAATCCGGTGTACAAGGCCTCCGACGGAATCGTCATGGTCGCCTGGATAGAGAAAGGCGCAGCTGGTACCGCAACTCTTCATGCGGACTGTCTGTCATTCCTGAGGGTTCGAGATGACTATATTGGATATCACTGGCAGAGGTATGAGCCTGTCTGTCCGCTTGACAGCTACTTTGACTTCCGTGATTCGGGTGATGAAGATTCGCTTATGATTGAGATGGTGGATGATACCTTCTGTTTTAAAACCGTCGGCATGTACTGGTGTTATATGCGAGCTAGCCATCGGGGTTTCAAACATTCGGTTCATATCAGCCGTCCCTATCCGTGGCGCAAGTTGTCGGACACACCGTATGTCAGTCTGGATCTCGAGCTTGAAACAGAGTCGGGGAAGAAGGTTGAGACGCATTTTATGCTGTTGAATGAGCGGTATCGGGGGAAAGTAACGCCGATTCGACCTTTTAAGCGCATTATTTTGGATCCCAAATGAGAGCAGGGCGGTCGGGTGCGGACACGACGGGGCGTGTCCCTCCCATTTACCGTTGAGGGTTGACTAACGACTAACCACTAACGACTAACCACTCTTCCCCATCCAGAAAAAGGTTTTCTTGTCAGTAAGGCCCGATATTCCTTATACTATGCGCTTCATTTTTTTGGAAAGACCAGAACAATAGGATGGTGTATGAAACAGATCGGTGTTGGCGTATTGGGATTCGGAACGGTTGGCGCGGGCGTCGTTGAGGGCCTCCTGAAAAACCGTGACCTGATGGCCCAGCGGCTTGGCGTGGATATCGTTTTGCGGAAAGTGGCGGATCTCGACATTACGACGGATCGCGGTGTCACGGTTCCGGACGGCATCCTCACGACCGACGCGGCATCGGTTCTCCATGACCCCGCGATCGATATCATCGTGGAGCTGATCGGCGGCACGGGCATCGCCAAGACCTTCATGCTGGAGGCGCTGAACGCGGGCAAGTCGGTCGTCACCGCCAATAAGAAGCTGCTGGCCGAATACGGAGATGAGATCTTCAACGCGGCCGCCGCGAACGGCGTTGACATCTACTTCGGCGCCAGCGTCGGCGGCGGCATCCCCATCATCCGCGTGTTGCGTGAGGGGTTGGCCGGAAACCGCATCGAGACGATCCACGGCATCCTGAATGGAACGTGCAACTACATCCTCACCCGGATGGAGCAGGAGGGGCTGCCGTTCGACGTGGTCCTCAAGGCGGCGCAGGAGGCGGGATACGCCGAGGCCGATCCGAGTCTCGACATCGACGGGTTCGACACGGCGCACAAGGCCGCCATCCTCGCCTCTCTCGCCTACGGCTTCCCTGTCCCGATGTCCAGCATCCAGGTTGAGGGTATCCGCAACCTCAGCGGGATTGACGTGCAGTACGCGAGCCAGCTCGGCTACCGGATCAAACTGCTCGCCACGATCAAGCACCATGACAGTGAGGTCGAGGTCAGCGTCCATCCCACGCTCGTCCCCCTGACCCACATGCTCGCATCGGTCAACAATGTCTTCAACGCGGCGATGGTCCGGGGCGACCTGAGCGGCGACACGCTCTACTACGGCCGCGGCGCGGGCCGCGCCCCAACAGCCAGCACCGTCATCGGCGACATCGGCGACATTGCCCACAACCTCGCCCTGGGCAAGCCGCGCTACGGGCGCGCCATCAACAACGCCAACGCCGGCAAGATCGCGATGCGCGCGCCGGAAGCGGTCGTGAGCCGCTTCTATGTGCGCCTGATGGTCAGCGACAAAGCCGGCGCGCTCGGCCAGTTCACGACCATTCTCGGCCGACACGGCGTCAGCATCCAGGCGGCCTCGCAGCTGGAGCCGATCTCCCCCGAAGCCGTTTCGTCCGGTTTCGTTCCCGTTGTGATGCTGATCCATCCGACGCCGGACGCGGCGTTGAGCGAAGCGCTGGAAGAGGTGCTTCAGTCGGGTGTGATCGGCGAGAAGCCGGTTAAACTGCGTGTGTTGTAACCCTTTTACGGATAGAAGTTGAGCATGAAAGTTTGTAAATTTGGCGGTTCATCCGTCGCGAACGCGGCGCAGGTAACCAAAATCGTTGATATTGTCCTTTCCGATCCCGACCGGAAGATCGTTGTGGTCTCCGCGCCGGGCAAACGGCATTCGGGCGACACCAAGGTCACCGATATGCTCATCGCCTGCGCGGAGCGCGCCTTGAAGGGCGAGTCTTGCGAAGCGGCGGTCCAGGCGATCGTCGAGCGGTATGCGGAGATTCAGCGTGACCTCAATCTCCCGGACGGCATCGTCGCCGAGATCGAGAAGGATCTCCGGTTCCGTCTGGCGGGCGACCGTTCCCACCCCGGCATCTTCATGGACAGCATGAAGGCGGCGGGCGAGGACAACAGCGCGAAGATCGTCGCCCAGGCCTTCATCGCGCGGGGCGTCGCCGCGCGCTATCTGAATCCCGGCGACGCGGGATTGCTGCTTTCGAGCGATTTCGGCCAGGCGAAGCTGCTGGAGGAGTCCTACCACAATCTGGCGCGGTCGCTCCAGGAAACCGATGACATCATCATCTTCCCCGGCTTCTTCGGCGTGACACGCGAGGGGAAGATCGCCACCTTCCCGCGGGGCGGGTCGGACATCACCGGATCGATCCTCGCGGCGGCCGTCAAGGCGGACGTCTACGAGAACTTCACCGATGTCGATTCCGTCTATCCCGTCGATCCCCGCCTGGTACCGGAAGTCAAGAAGGGAATCGAGACCATGACCTACCGCGAGATGCGGGAGCTCTCGTATGCGGGCTTCGGCGTCTTCCACGACGAGGCGGTCATCCCCGCCGTGAAGGCCGGCATCCCGATCAACGTCCGGAACACGAACCACCCCCATGCGCCCGGAACGATGATCGTCCAGACGCGGCGCGTGGTCCCCGGCCATGTGGTCGGCATCGCGAGCGCGGACGGCTTCACCAACATCTTCGTCGACAAATACATGATGAACCGCGAGGTCGGTTTCGGACGGCGGCTGCTCCAGATTCTGGAGGCCGAGAACGTCCCCTACGAGCACATGCCCTCCGGGATCGACAATGTGTCGGTCGTCATCCAGACCCGCCATTTTGACGAGGCGACACAGCAGCGCGTTCTCGCGCGGATCAAGCAGGATCTTCATCCGGACGCCGTGACGATCGAACCCGGTTACGCCCTGATTATGCTGGTCGGGGAAGGGTTGTACTACACAGTCGGAATGGCCGCGAAGGCGACCCGCTCGCTCGCGGATGCAGGCGTGAACATCGAGATGATCAATCAGGGATCCTCCGAGATCAGTCTGATGTTCGGCGTCCGCGCCGAATGCCGGACCCAGGCGGTCCGTGCCCTTTATAACGCTTTCTTTGACGACGAGTAATTGAAACGATGCGTATCTCCCTCTATGACACGACCTTGCGGGACGGGGTTCAAGGGGAAGGGATCACCTTCTCCGAGGACGGCAAAATGCGGTTTGTCCATCTGCTGGACGACCTGGGGATCGACTTTATCGAAGGCGGTTTCGCCGGCTCCAATCCCCGGGACCGCCGGTTCTTCACCGCGCTCAAACGCGAATCCCTCTCCCACGCCAAGATCGTCGCCTTCGGGCTGACGCGCCGCGCCGACCTGACCGCCGGGGAGGACCCCCAGCTCGCCGACCTCCTGGCGGCAGAAACCGAATGGGTCGCCATCTACGGCAAGTGCTGGATGCTTCATGTCCAGAAGGTGCTTGGGACCACCGCCGAGACCAATCTGGCGATGATCGCCGACTCGATCCGTTATCTCCGCGAAAAAGGGCGGCAGGTGCTTTTTGACGCCGAGCACTTCTTCGACGGTTACCAAGATGACCCCGCCTATGCGTTGAAGGTGGTGGAAACGGCGTTCGCCGCAGGCGCCGCCGGAATCGTCCTCTGCGACACGAACGGTGGGACCCTCCCCCACGCCATCTTCACCGCCACGCAGGCCGCCTGCGACCGCCTCCCTAATTGCCGGATCGGCATCCATACTCACAACGATACCGGCATGGCCGTCGCGAACGCCATTGAAGCGGTACGGGGCGGCGCGCGGATGGTGCAGGGCTGCATCAACGGATACGGCGAGCGGACCGGCAACGCCGATCTGGTCACCATCATCCCGACTTTGGCCTGCAAGATGGGCTGCTCCTGCATCGCGCCGGACCGTCTGGCGACGCTGCGGGATGTCTCGCTCATCACCCACGATCTGACCAACCGCCGTCCCGATCCGCAACAACCCTATGTCGGGCAATCCGCCTTCAGCCACAAGGCCGGCACGCATGTGAACGCCGTCGCGAAAGATCCCAGGACCTTTGAGCACATCGACCCGGCGGTTGTCGGCAACAGCCGCCATGTTCTGGTCTCGGAACTGTCGGGCGTCTCCAATCTCCGGATGAAGGCGCAGGAGTTGGGCGAGGATCTCTCAACCAAATCCCGCGAGGAGCTGCGAACCCTCCTTGAGCGGATCAAACACCAGGAGAACCTCGGCTATTCGTATGAATCGGCCGACGGATCCCTCAAACTCCTGCTCCACCGCGCGTTGGGAGACGCCGCCTCCGCCTTCGCATTCGAGGGATTCCGTGTGATTGTCGAGAAACGCGGCCCCGGCGAGCCCTGCATCTCGGAGGCGACCATCAAGGTCAAGGTCAACGACGAGACCGCACTGACCGCCGGGGAGGGAAGCGGTCCGGTGGATGCGCTCAATGCGGCCCTGCGCCGCGCGCTCACGCGTTTCTACCCGGAAATCAACGACATGGCCCTGACCGATTACCGTGTCAGGATTCTCGATCCGCAGCAGGCGACACGCGCCACCACGCGCGTCCTCATCGAATCGGGCGACGCCACGCGCCAATGGGGTACGGTCGGTGTGTCGGAGAACATCATCGAAGCGTCCTGGCAGGCGCTCCTCGACAGCGTCGAATACCTCCTCCTCAAGGAAGGTTAAAGAGGGGAACGGGGAATGGGAGTGACAAGAGACGCGAGACGCGCAAATGTCATCGGACATCAGACGTCAGACTTCCACTCCCCCATCTCTTCATTCTTCACTCTTCATTTTTCATTTTGTCTTCCCTCTCGTCACTCGTCACCCGTCACTCGTCACTTTCACCTTGCCATGACCCCTTGGATATGTTATCACTAGGGTAATCAATTTGTGCATTCAGAGCGGAAAGGAAGCGTAATTGTGACGGAACGGGAAGCGCTGGTGGCCATGAATATGGTTACCGGCATGGGCGCAATCACAGCCAAACGGCTTTTGGAGCGGATGGGATCCTTCGCGGCGGCCCTGAAAGCGACAGAAGCGGAATTGGCGGCCGTCCCCTCCCTGGGCGAAGTCAAGGCGCGGCAATTCGCGCAGGACTTCCGTACCGTCGCCTTCGAGGCCGAAATGGCCCGGGCAGAGCGGCTTCATGTCCGCCTGGTGACCTGGGTCGACCCCGACTACCCCCCTACCCTCAAGCAGATCGCCGATCCGCCGCTCGTCATTTACCTCCGGGGCGCTGTCGAGGCGTTGAACAATACCTGCGTCGCGATCATCGGAACGCGCCACGCGACCGTCTATGGCCGTGAGACGGCGCGCCGGTTCGGTTTCCAGCTGGCGGGCGCGGGTTATACCGTCGTCAGCGGACTCGCCACCGGCATTGACGCCGAGGCGCATACCGGCGCCGTCCAGGCGAAGGGAAAGACCGTCGGGGTGCTGGGCGGAGCGCTAGACCGTTTCTACCCGAAAGAGAACGAGGCGCTCGCCCGGTCGATCGTCCAAAACGGCGGCGCGATCATCTCGGAATACCCTTTCGGGAGAGCCCCCGACCGGCAAACCTTCCCGATGCGCAACCGGATCGTGAGCGGACTCAGTAAAGGGGTCCTCGTGATCGAATCGCCGCTCACCAGCGGAACGATGATCACAGTCAACCAGGCGCTGGAACAGAACCGCGTAGTCATGGCGGTCCCCGGCAGGGTCGATTCACCTGCCTCCCAAGGATGCCACCGCCTTTTGCGCGAAGGGGCCAGGCTGGTCACCAACGCCGACGAAGTGATTGACGAGTTGCAGGACCTCACTGCCTGCATGCGGCGCGAAACCCTTTCCGCAACCAAGCCCGCGGATGAAACCCCGCCTTCAGAACCGGCCTCTGCGCGGCCCAAACCGGTCCTCACCGAAGAGGAACGGCGGGTTTACGAATTGCTCACGGCGGAGGGAAACGCCGTGGATGAGATTGTCAGGGCCTCCGGCATCGATACCGGAAAGGCCAGTTCGATTTTGATCGGGTTGCAGATCCGGCGGCTCGCGAAAGCGCTGCCGGGTGGACGTGTGGCACGCGTCCCGTAACCCCAAACCATTCAACGTGAAGGAATGACACCATGCCGAAAAACACAACCGCTTCTGCAACCGCCCGTGGCGAGGCCCACAAGAAACTGGTGATCGTCGAGTCTCCGGCCAAGGCCAAGACCATCGGTAAGATCCTCGGTTCGGGATACATCGTCAAGCCCTCGGTCGGCCACATCCGTGACCTTCCGGAACGGACACTGGGTGTGGATATCGAACACGGGTTTGAGCCCAAATACGTGATCTCGCCCGAAAAGAAAAAGGTGGTCGGGGAATTGAAGAAGGCCGCCAAAGGATGCGACGCGATCTATCTGGCGTCCGATCCGGACCGCGAGGGAGAGGCGATCGCGTGGCACCTGCAGGAGGTGCTTCAGCCCACCACGAAGGCGCCGTTCTACCGGGTCCAGTACAATGAGATCACTCCCCGCGCGGTCCACGCCGCCTTTGATGCGCCCGGCACGATCAACATGAACCGCGCCAACGCCCAGCAGGCACGCCGGATCCTCGACCGTATCGTGGGTTACCGGGTGAGTCCCCTTCTGTGGCGCCAGCTGAAGAAGGGATTGAGTGCGGGCCGGGTCCAGTCCGTCGCGCTGCGGCTGGTCGTCGAGCGGGAGAAGCAGATCCAGGCGTTCGTGCCGCAACCTTACTGGGTGATGGGCGCGGAGGTTCGCCGCCAGACCGAACCGCTCGACCCGTTCACGCTCCGCCTGACCCGAATCGACAATGAGAAGGCCGAGATCACCACCGAGGAGCAGGCCAAGCAGATCAGTGCCGAGTTAAACGGCACCCGGACGCTCACGGTCAAAGCGATCACCGCCAGCAAGCGCGAGCGCCACGCCTTGCCGCCGTTCATCACCTCCACGCTGCAGCAGGCCGCGTCGAGCGTCTGCAAGATCTCGCCCAACAAGACGATGAGCCTTGCGCAGAAGCTCTACGAGGGGATCGATCTGGACGGGAAAGGCCCCGTGGGTCTCATCACCTACATGCGTACCGACTCCGTGAACATCGCCCAGGACGCCCGCCATGCCGCCAAGACCTTCATCTCGGCGCGCTATGGCGCGAACTACTTCGCCGACAACTACTACAAGAGCAATTCCAACGCCCAGGAGGCCCATGAGTGTATCCGTCCGACCGACATCACCCGGACGCCCGAATCGGTGAAGAACAAACTCGAACCGATGGAGCTTCGCCTCTACGAACTGATTTGGAAACGTTTCACCGCCAGTCTGATGGCCAGCGCCATCATCGATCAGAAGGCGATTGATGTCGAGCCGGTTTTTGACGGCGTCTCCCCGCCGGTCGGCGAGAAGGCACACCACCTTTACCAGTTCCGCGCGACCACATCCGCGATCGCCTTTGACGGATTCCTGAAGGTGATGGCGCTGGATATCCGTAAGAAAAAGAATGACGATGATACCGATGCGGAGGATTCGTGCGATGTCGACCAGCTCCCCCCGCTTGAAACCGGCATGCCGCTGGATCTGATCAACTGGCTGAATGAGCGCAAGGAGACGAAACCGCCGACGCGCTACAGCGAGGCCACCCTTATCAAAACGCTGGAATCCAACGGCGTCGGCCGTCCCTCCACCTACGCCTCGATCATTGAAACCCTCAAGGCGCGCAAATACACCTCCAGCAACAAGGACCGTCAGGTCGCCCCGACGGAGTTGGGGTTGACGACCCTCGATCTCCTTCTCGCCAAACTGCCGGAACTGTTTGAGGTCGGCTTCACAGCCAAGATGGAGACGCTTCTGGATGACGTCGAGGCCGGCAAGAAGGTCTGGACCGAGATGCTGCAGCATGACTTCTACCAGAACTTCTGCAAATGGATGGATGCCGCCAAGGAGCCGCCCGCCGACGAGTCGAAGGTGGAAACGATCCTCTCCTTGCTGAAACGGGTCACCGCATGGGGTCCGGTTGTGAAACGCGGGAAACGCAATTACAGCGATGAGCATTTCGTCCAATCGGTCTGCGAACAGCGGGAGGCCGGCGAGAAGCCGATTTCCGACAAACAGCTCGCCGCGCTGGCGAATATCGCGATCCGTTACCGCGGCCAGATTCCGGGCGCGGAAGAGGCTTTGGCGAAAATGGGCTTCGGCGAGGAGCTGGAGAAGGACAAGGCGGCCCCCAGCAATGACGAGGCGATCAAACGGTTTAAGGTTCTGGAGAAGGTTGAGCTCTCCGACAGTCAAACCACCTTTGTGGCGTCGCTGAAATCCCAGGTCCAGATGAACCGTCACCTTTCCGAACGGCAGATCGCCGCGCTTGACCGGATCATCTTCCAATATGCCGAGCGCATCCCGGACTTCGATGCCGTGAAAACGGAGCTGAACCTGGGTGATGAACAGGCGGAAGCGCAGGTTGATACCGAAAGCCCCATCCTCATCCGGCTGCTGGGCCAGGTCACCAAATGGCAACCCGCCACCACGCGCGGGAAACGAACCTTCAACGACGAGGCCTTCTTCAAGAGCCTTTATACCCAATTCGAACAGAAGCGGTCCTTCTCGCCCCGCCAGCGTTTCGCGATGAAGCGGATGATCACCCGCTACAAGGCGCAGATCAAAGAGTTCGCCCAGTACGCGGAGCAGCTGGGATTGCGGACGTCGAAATCGAAAGCCGCATCCGCCGATGCGCAGGAATAACCGTGTGCGGCCCGCAGGAAATGATTGAACGCAACGTTCAGTTCGGCGCGTCCCCTCCCGAGACGCTTCCGAACCGGGCGGATGCGGTCCACGACCCGAACGTCGGCCGTTTCAAGCGGCATCTCGAATCGGAGTGCAACGCCTCCGACCATACCGTTACGGCCTACCTTCAGGATCTGGGGCAGTTTGCGGAACGGCTCTGGCCCCGCGAAACCCATCCCGATCCCCATTTCCCGTGGCATACCGTCACGCGCGACCAGGCCCGGATGTTCCTCGCCGCCTACCATCAAAACGGCGTGGAGCCGGCCTCGACCCGCCGGAAGCTCGCCTCGCTGCGTTCGTTCTTCACCTTCCTGATAGCATGCAACGAGGTGGCGGTCAATCCCTTCGCCGGACTGCGCGGCCCCAAACTGCCCAAATCCCTCCCGCAAATCCTCTCCCTGAACGAGGTGGAGCGGCTACTCGCCGCGCCACTCCGTTCCCTCGACGGGAAACAGGCGCCCTCCCTTGAGACCGTCTATGCGGCGACGCGCGACAGCGCCATCTTCGAGGTGCTGTACAGCACCGGATGCCGCATCAGCGAGATCGCGGGCTTGACTTGGCGTGAGGTCAGTCTGGACACCGGGATCGCCCGCGTCCGGGGAAAGGGAAACAAGGAACGGCTCTGCGTACTGGGCGGTCCCGCCCGCCGGATACTCGAGGAGCTGCGGCGCTTGGCAGGAACGCTCTGGGAGTCCGGCGCGACAGATGACACTCCCCTCTTCCTGAACCTTCAGGGTACGGCGATCACGACCCGCTCGATGGAACGGCAGATGAAGGTGTGGTTGGGCGAGGCCGGGCTTCCGCAGGATCTGACCCCGCACAAACTTCGCCACAGTTTCGCGACCCATCTGCTGGATGCGGGCGCGGACCTGCGCAGTGTCCAGGAGATGTTGGGGCACAGCAGCCTCTCCACCACCCAGATCTACACCCACGTTTCGATTCAGCGTCTGAAAGACGAATATCAGAAAGCCCATCCGCGGGCATGAGGAGTGACATGAAACCGTTTGCCTTGATCGTCTCGCTTGTCATCGCCACCGCCGCATCGGGTGTCACCCCGACTGTCGCGTACACCAATCTGATTCCGCAGCTGGATTTCATCTACCCCGCCGGCGGACGTCAGGGCGAGGAGGTTGAGATTGTCGTCGGCGGGAATGGCCTCTCGGCCATCACATCGGCCCACTTCAGCGGAGAAGGGGTCAGCGCCGTTTTTCTCGGTGCCGCCCAAAAGACGCGCTATAACGCGAAAGGCGTTCCGATCACCACCGTCATTCCCAACCGCTATCGGTTTAACGTCATCATCGAGCCGAACGCCCCGGTGGGCTTGCGGACGCTCCGTGTCGGATCCGCTATGCGGATCAGCGAACCGCTCTATTTCGAGATCACCGACGGCAAAGTGCCCGAACGCCATGCGGAAACCAACGGTGTGACCGCCTGTACCCTTCCGATCTGCCTCAATGGATCCGTCCGGAAAACGCCGGACCGTTACCGGTTCGAATTGCTTCAGGGAACGGAGATTGTCGTCTTTCCGGTCTGCGAGTTCCCGACCGGCAAATACACACCGCCGGAAATGACGGTTACGGGGCCGGACGGAACGCCCTGTTCCACAGTCCAGACTTACCCCACCGACCGAGGCGGAAAGGTGATGACCTTCAAAGCGGAACAGGCCGGTCCCCATACCCTCACAATCGCTCTTCCCCAAGGCGCGACGGACATCGCTTCCCCTGAAGGAAACACCTATCGCGTCAAAGTGGGGGCGTTTCCGCTGGTGGTCGATTTCACCCCTAAGTCGGCCAAGAAGGGAACCAGCGTCAATATCCGTCTGACGGGCGTGAATCTGCCGCAGAACCGCATCCGCCTTTTCACCGGCGGCAAGGACGAGGCCCTCTGCCGGAAGGCGATCGTCGGCGACGGGTTGATCCTGCCGAATCTGAATTTCCGGCTGACGGAGGAGGATGACGAGCCGTCCAAACCCGATTTCCGCGTCTGGATGACCCCCGCGTCGGTCTCGATACCCAGCGTCGGCAGCAGCGTACCGATCCATCTTTTCGCCGAACGGCTCAACGGCTTTGAGGGGGAAATCGATGTCCGGCTCGACTATCCGCCCCTCAGTATCGCGTTTGAGGGCGGTCACATTCCCGCCGGGGAGAGCGAGGGAATCTTGACCGTCTCGACAGACGGGGCCCGTTTCCCGAAGACCTACTTTACCCTCGAATTCGCAGCGACCGCCACCGTGGACGGTCAGCCCGCCAAACGTCCGGTACGCCCTTTCCGAAGCTGGCACACCGAGGAGACCCCGCAAGACGCGCTCACCTTCTCCGATGTCGGCGCGGTGGTCTCACCCGGACTCCAGGCCATCCGCCTCTCCTCCCGTGTCAAACCGTTCGTCTATTCGAAAGATACCCGCTGGATAGCCATCGTGAAGGGACCGATCGCCGCCGCGTGGGGCACGGTCTACGAACCGGTCATCCTCTGGCCGCGCAAGGGTGTCACCGTCCGCAGCGTCTCCCCGCAGGCGTCGGCGTCCGGTACCGCCTGCATCCGGCTCACCATCGACCCCGCCATCTATCCCGCCGGATCCGGCGATACGCTCTTGGTCGGCGCCATTGTGAAAAAGACCGGCATCCTCATCGCGACCACCCAAGCCTTCCCCTTCATCGTGAAATAAGTGTAGCCTTTGAACACTGTGAACACGCGCAGGGAAGTCCCTCAACATCAAGGGCTATTGTGCGATTGCGGAATGATGGCATTGGGGAATTCCACCCTGCCACACCGTCTACGTCACCCCTTTTCCTCTGCGTTACCTGAGCGGGCTTCGCGTTCAGCCAGGCCCACGGGCAACGGAACGGTCCCACGCTTCTAACCTTACGCAAACCCAGCTTAATTCCAGACGGACGTCACCTTGAAGAAGAGCGTGGTGTCGGTCTTGTACGGGAAATAGCGGAACGCCCGGTTGATGGAAAAGATATCGCCGTTACGGGAAACGCTGACAGGAGGGCAGGCCTGCCAACTCTCCTCGGAGGTGAGATCGTTGCTGACCCAGATCGTATACTCCGATCCGACATTCGGGATGTGCAGCAGGACCTTCTTCGACCCGTCAAGCGAGATCCCACGCACAACGATAATCGGCGGCTCTTCCTTGCCGGGTGTCCCGCCGATCATCCGGCTGGCTATCCAGTTTGTCCCATCGCTCCACCCCGGCTCACCGTTTGCGAGCATCGGATCGACCACTACCAACGCGCGGCCCGTCTCAACGGTCGAGGGGTACCAATCCCGCGTGTAGGTGTAGGAGAGGATCGGATTCCCGGAGGGATCGGCGTAGGCGATTGTCTCGCCCTTTTTGGCCGTGTTGCCACTCTCGAACGGGATGATCTGGAGGGTGTCCGGGAAGAGATAGGCGGCTCTAAAGGCGGTTACATCCTTGACGGCGACGATCCGCTCGCCGGGCTGGATGACGAGATTGCCGAAGACAAGCGTGATACCGGAGGTGAAATTCACCCCGGCCATCCGGATCGGATTCGTCCCGCAGTTCATGAGCTCGATGTAGTTGCAGGTATCGTCCGGCGCGGCGTACATCATCTCCGTGACGCGGAAATGCTCATACTCCGGCACGGTGTAGAGGGTCACCGACGCCAACGAGCTCCACTCCCCATTCTCGAAGCTCCGTGCGAAGATGACGGTATCCTGGGTGATCGGGATCGTTGCCATAATCGCCGCGGAGGCAACGGCGTCTACCTGCAGGTCGAAGAGGAAATCGGTCGAGGTCCCATGGCACTGGTGGACCTCCACCGCAAGGGTATTCTCTCCCTCGTGCAGCAGCCCCTCGGGGATCTCCGCCCAGAAGTCCTGGTAGGCGTTCTGGCCGTTTTCCGGGCGGATCGTGTCGGAGGAGCTTTCCTGATACTCGCCCAACTTGCCGTCCATGAACTTGCGGGCGACCTCCTGACCGTTGATGTAGAAGATGTACCCGTCATCGAAATAGACCTTGCCCGTCAGGGTCGTACACCGTCCCGCGCCGGGACCGAGCGTCACCTTCCGGCGGTAGTAGGTCGTCATCACCTGCACCGAGGGATCCGCCGTCGTGTAACGCGCCGTCGGGGTCGTGACCGTCAAGCTGCCGCCGCTGCCGGCGAACCCGAAAATCCCGTTCCCCTGCGGCCATGCGCTGTCATCGAAGGCGGGGGTTTTCCAATCCCCCGCCGTCACAGAGGGATCCAGCCCGCGGTCGAAATAGCTCCAGCGGTCCGCCTCCAGGGCGAGCGTGAAGGTGCCGGACGGCGTCTCCTCCCCGACATAGACCACCCCTTCCGGGAGATCCTTCGGGTCGCGCCCATCCGTCGTGTAGTAGAACGGCCGGTCCGCCGTCACCACCAGCGAGCCTCCGTCCGCGACCACCGTCTCGTTCGTTAACGAGAAGGTTGGCGGATCGAGATCCGAGAGCCACCCTTTGCTCTTGTACTGCTGGAGCAGGACCGGATGGCGCCCCTGGATAAAGGTCATAACCGCCGAACAGGCGGTCAGCCAATCGTTCCGGGTCTTGCCGCGTCCCCAGCGGACCGCCTCGCCGACGATCGCATCATCGATCTCATTCATCCGCGCCTGGACACGGGCCTTGGCCTGCGCGATGGTCAGTGCGCCGTCGCCGTAGAAGTGCTTCCGGATCGCATCGGAGAAGCGCCGCTTGTAAAGCTCATGGCGGATCAGGCGGTCATGGATGATCAACGGGTTCAGGTTCTCGCGCTTGAGGAAGTTGGAGCTGTCCCGCTCCGTCCCCCAGTCGAAACAGTTGGCGGGATAACCGTACGTACTGTCCGAGACACTGCTTGAATAGGCGCCCATGGAGTGTTCGCTGTCATGGCGGATCCATTTGAAACCGGGGTTCGCCTGAGTCTGATCATAAAGCATGATCACGTTGTTGGAGAAGTTGCTCCATTCGGAGATCGGCGCGTCGGGATCCGCCGTGAAATGGGTAATCATCACATAGATGATCAGGTTGTCAATGTCCAGCAGCGGCTTGAAGGTGGAATTGACGCTCCCGTCCGGATTCAGCCCCTGCACCTTCCAGTAGTTGTTGGAGTAAATCCCGGTGAACCCCTGGTTGATCACCATGTTGAACAACTCGTCGTAGGCCTCGAACGAACCGTTGTTGCAGACGAGATGCCGGCTGGCGTCTTTCTTCACGACATCCCAATACTGCTTATCCGTACCCAGATAACTCTCGGCGAAGTGCTCCTCCGGACGCTCCTCGGTCTGGTAGAGGCCCCAGTAGATGCCGTTGATGAAGAGGTGGTAATACCGGCTCCGGTCGTAGAGCGACGCCCCCATGTCACGCTGGGAGTCGCGCGAGAAGACATCGCGGACGAAGGTGTTGCGGTTCTCGCTGGTGGAGTGCCACGAGTGGTTCTGCTCGGTGCGGAGGTCGACCTTCTTGTACTCGTCGGTCCCCTCCTCCCCGAAGAGCCGGAAGGCCAGTTTACTCGGCCCCCAGCTCTCGCGGAAAAGCAGGCGGAAGGAGTGTTTGGGGTTCCCTTTGTCCCGGCTCGCGGCGCCCCGGATGCGGATACCCGCATTGATCTGGAACTCCTGCTCCGCGCCATGCAC
>DBXN01000049.1:18890-22442 GCA_002309585.1 Verrucomicrobia bacterium UBA1211 | reverse complement strand
TTGCCGTTGATTTCGCTGAAGTATTCGGGGTGGGTGTCGAAAAACTCCGAGACGGGCATGAGAACTTCGAAGGTATGGCAGCTTCCCAGACCGCCGCCGAAGCGGAAGGAGTCGCCGCCGAATTTCGGCGCGACGTTCCGCCACGGATGGGAGTTGATCCGCAGACGCGCGGCGAATTCGACATGCTCCATGGCATCGAACCAGTAGGGGACACGCATCGCGAAAGCGGGGATTTGGGTGTCGTCCAGATCGGCGGGGACGGCGAAAGTTTCGATCTGTGGGATGACGCTGTGCCATGAGGCGTACCANNCCAGCGGCATCCACCGAACCGTTCCAGCAGCTCATAGACACCGTAGAGACAGCCGTGTACAGGCGATCCCAGCACGCAGAGGGCATTCGGACGCGTGACCAGCCGGAAGCCGTCCTCGCCGAGCGGCGTGAGATCGACCGCGCCGCCGAGGAGTTCCGCCGTCTGTTTCGTCTCGCCGATGAGAATCGCGCGGGCGGGCCGCTTGTCGGCATCGGTCACGATCGGGAGCGTGACATCGGTCATCTGTTTCGTGAAGTCCCGCAACTCCTCCGCCGCATACCGCTGTGATGCCGATGCGGCCGCGGGAATCACGATCGCCGTCAGCGCCTCTTTACCGCGTGTGGCGATGGTCCATTCCGCCGCCCATGCGCTTCCTGCAAAAATGACCCCGATGATCGTCCAACCGATTGTCCGCTTCATAATCCATTCCTCCCAAGGTTTCAATGGCGCCAGTATAGCGCAATTCCAGCGGGAAGGAAAGTCGGCGGAAGGAAAAACTGTTTCTCCCTTTGGGTCACTCGATCTCATCCAGCCAGGCCCTGCCGTCGCCTTCCACAAGGAATTTCAACTCGCAGAACAAGGTCCAGGCGGGCAGCTCGATTTCTTTGTCAAACAGGGTCCAGTCGGTGTCGCCCTGCGCGTAGATCAGCTGTTTCCAGACGTTCTGTGCGAATCCTTGGGCGTAACCCTGTACGGCTACCTGCGCCCGTGCAGAACCTTCCGTCTTCATCCAACCTTTGATTCGGATGATCGCACGTCCACTGACACCTTCCAGTTTCTGGACCGCCATGCCCGCGCCGTCGATCCGCAGGGCGGCGGGCGCGGCTTTGAAAACCGTTGTGGATAGGCCGTTCATCCCTTTTCGAAAATCGCGTAGAGAGTTGCGGCGGCGTTAAAGAGACCGTGGAGGACAACGGCGGCGATGAGCCAGTGCATCGCGGGACGGAGATCGGTTTCGGTTCGCGCATCATACGCCACCCGCCAGCAGCGGGCGAGACCGTATCCGGAAAGGGCCGTGCAGATCATGTGCAGGGCGGTACAGGCGGTCAGCCGGAAGGCGATGATCCAGGCCGTCAGCTCGTCCTCGGGGATATAGACGAAAAAATAGAGAAGGTTCTCGATGGTGGCGAAGACGAATCCCGAGACCAGGCAGACACCCAGGATGGCGTTGTCGCTGGCGAACCGCCACGGCTTTTTTTCGAGCGTCATCAGGGGAAGGATGACCTTGCCGAATTCCTCCACCAGCGGGCCGATAATGACGGTCGAGAGAAGGGCCATGCGGGATGTGGCGCGGTGTTCGCCGAAGAATGCGCAGACCACGGCAAGAAATCCCGCACAGAGGATCATCTTGGCGAGCATTGCCGTATGCGAGGCGTTCCCGGCAAGTCGCCACTGTTCGGCGATTTCCGCCTCATGTTCCTTCCGCGCCTTTTCGGCGGTCTCGTTTCCGATGAGGACCGGTTCGCCGCCGATGCCGTTGTCAGCGTCAGTGGACACGCCGTCCGTGAGACCGCTCAATGCCGGTTCATTCGCGATGCTGTTCGGATCGTTGGATGGATCATCCATTCGTTCCGTTCCTTTAAGCCTTTCCACCTCCGGCGAGGTTCGCGCGGCGGTAGGCCGTGCCGGAGGCCATGCAGACGGCCATGTTCCCGGTCTGCCGCTTGCCCTGCGTGCCGGAAGCGTTGCCGCCGATGTCCACCGAGTCGAAGCGGATGTTGCAGATGGCGTCGTATCCCTTCGCCTTCGCCTGGCCGATCATCCGCAGCAGTGCCTCGCGGCGGGCACGGGCGAAAAGCAGACTGTAGTAGCCCGACTCGCCGCCGAAAATGTTCCGGAGACCGAAAACAAAACGTTTGAAGGCATCGCTGGCGATGGCGACCTCGCCGTTGACGATTGCCGCCGGGTTGGCGGGATCAACGGAATGCGGGAAGGTTTTAAGCGTCGACAGCAGGATATCGCCAACCGCCGATTCTCGGGCGAGAAGGCTCGCCAGGTGCCTCTTTTCGATCGTGTGGCCGATCGCCCACCAGATGAAAAGCAGCAGGAGGGGGATGCCGAACTGCACGAGGACGGCGATAAGGGCGACAGCTCCGCCCGGATCCGGTTCGTTCATGCGGAAACTCCTTTCCGTTTCAGGTGGCGGAAGACGGTTAGCTGGCCATGACCGGGGCGACCGTCGCGGCCGTTCCATAGGCCATGATCTCTGAAGCGCCGGCGGTGATCGCGCTGGTGGAGAAACGGACGTTCAGGATCGCGTTCGCACCGAGTTGTTCGGCCTGCCGCATCATCCGTTCGGTCGCCTCGCGCCGGGATTCGGTAAGCAGTTCGGTATAGCCCTTCAGTTCGCCGCCGACGATGTTTTTGAGCCCGGCGGCGAGATCGCGCCCGATGTGTTTCGCCCGGACGGTGTTCCCCTGGACCAGCCCCTTGATCTCGACGATCTGAAAGCCCGGAATGGAATCGGTATTGACGACAAACATGATGAAATCTCCTTTTAGGATAAAAGAATGGAGGTATTATAGAAATCGCCGGCGGCTACCGTCAAGGCCGATTCGGCCTCGGGGTGTCCCGGGATGCGATCTGACGTTTCATTTCCGGTGTGCAATGGAAACATCTTTGGTATACTACACGCGTCAATGGAACGGGAGAATTACGATGAACATGAAGCAGTTTCTGTTTGGCGCTGCGACCGCAGCCGTGTGCTCTGCCTCGGCGCTTGACCTCAACGGAACGTGGGCGTTCCGCTTTGACGAGGGACGCCCCATCACTGCGGTCTCCGGACCGGCGTTCGAGCCGACCGGCCGGATGGTCGTGCCGGGGTGTTTCGACGCGATGCCGGATACGTTCATGAAGCGCGGTACCGCGATGTACCGGCGCACGTTCACGCTGGAGAAGGGTGTGGACCGTGCCTGGCTCGTCATCGACGGCATGGGGCTCTACGGAAAGTTTTGGATGGATGGCCGCGAAATCGGCATTGACGACCTGCCCTACAGCCGCGTTGAGCTTGCGACGGGTTCGCTTGCGGCGGGCGTGCACACGCTCGTCGCCGCCGTCGATAACCGTTTCGATTGGAGCTACCAGAAACTGGCGCAGCCGTTCTACGACTTCCACTTCTGGGGTGGATTCTACCACGGCGTGTCGCTTATTTTCGATAACCGCAAGTTGTTCGTTCGAACGCGCGACTACCGTACGGGCACGGTGGAAATCGAGGCGGTCAACTTCCCCTCGCGCGACTTTGA
>DBXN01000049.1:18648-18837 GCA_002309585.1 Verrucomicrobia bacterium UBA1211 | reverse complement strand
ACGGTGAAGGTGCCGGATTTCAAGCTCTGGTCGCCCGACTTGCCCAACCTCCACACGGTTACGCTGGGAAGGCCGCGCTCCGAAGCGTCCACGCCGGACTCTCAAGAGCGTGTCGCTCCCGTCACGGCCCGTTTCGGTATCCGCATGATCGAGGCGAGGGACGGCGGGTTCTACCTGAACGGTGAGCGG
>DBXN01000049.1:0-18615 GCA_002309585.1 Verrucomicrobia bacterium UBA1211 | reverse complement strand
ACGCCGGAGGGTTTCATGCTCACCGACATCCAGAACCTGAAGAAGATGGGTGGCAACTTCTTCCGCGGCGCGCACTACCCGCAGGCGCAACGATTCCTCGACCTTTGCGACGAGTTGGGTGTCCTTGTGTGGGAGGAGTCCCTCGGTTGGGGCAACGGACAACCCTACACGCAGAGCGGGGGGCGGGATGACCTCACGGACCCTGGGTTCATCGCCAAGCAACTCGAACAGACGAAGCTCATGGTACGCAACAGTTTCAACCATCCCTCGGTCATCATCTTCGCGTTTCTTAACGAGTGCGACTCCACGAAACCGACCTGCAAGAAACTCGTTGACCAGCTGATCGATACGATCCGCGAAGAGGACTCCGGCCGTCTCATCACCTTCGCCTGCAACCGCACGCGAGGCGACCTCTGCAACACGAATACGGACTTTGTGGCGTTCAATACCTATCCCGGCACGATCAACGGTTATCCGGGGGTCCATGACGAGCTCGCGCAGAAGATCCGTGATATGGAGGGGTACGGCATCGACTGGCTGGCGAAGTATCTGGGCGAACGCTACCCCGGCAAGACGCTCTTCATCTCCGAGATGGGCGCCGCGGGGCAGTACGGCTACCGCGACCCGTCCTGTCCGGTCGACTCCGAGGACTTCCAGGCGGAACATAACGCGCTCGTGGCAGAGGTTGTTTGGGCCAATCCGGCGATTGCCGGTATCTCGTTCTGGCAGTTTTTCGATACTCGCACCTGCGGACGCGAGTGCCTGCAGAACGGCAAGAAGCACCAAGCGATGAGTTGGGCGGGGCAGTTCAGTTGGGACCGCAAGCCGAAGCGCGCCGTGGGCGTGTTGACGGACTGGTTCACGAACCGCGTGCCGGCCAACATGCGTCGCACGGACAACGGGAAATGACGGTGCCCATGCCGACGGGGATCGGGAAACAACCCATACAACTGGTGAAAAAGTTGTTTAACCGCGTTGTTTTCAACCATCATGAACGGCGCATTTTTGATAGTCGACTTTTTTAGTGTCCACCGCTCCGGCCTTGTGGTAAGATAAGGGAGATTGGTAGACGGAATAGTGACGTAACGGGGATTGAGAGATGAGTGATTGGCGGAGTGAGTTGAATGGCATGATGGGGGCAAGGGCTTGCGTGACCCGTGCCGAGCAGGAGAATGCGGCGTTCGAGCATTTTCTGGATACCGTCGCAAAGCCCGCTTTGGAAGAGGTCGCCGAGGAACTGGTGAGGAATCACGGGCGCGATGCGCAGGTGCGCCGCGCGCCGGCTTCCGTTTCGCTTCAGGTCCGTTATGGCGATGAGGAGGAGATCACCTTCAGGGTCTTGAAGCACTATGTCCAGTCCGGGATCCTGCCGCACGCGGATGTCCGGCTGAACAGGGCCGCCCACTATCTGAAGTATGAGAGCATGTTCAAGCCCGATCCCCAGACCTATCCGATTTCAGATGTGACCGGCGAGGAGATCATCCGCTGTTTCCTGAAGTACTACGGGATGGTGATGTGCGGGGGGAACCGGCCGGAATAGCCGGCAGCCGGTGTTGATCGGGGTTTGCAAATGGACGTGTGCGTATTGGGGAGCGGAAGCAAGGGGAACTGTATCGCCGTCTCCGGAGGGGGGACGACGGTGTTGGTTGATCTGGGCCTCTCAACCCGGCAGACGGTTTGCAGAATGCGGGAGGCGGGAATCGACCCCTCCGCGTTGGGAGGCATCCTGTTTACCCACGACCACTCCGACCACTATGAGGGGATTGAGGTTTTCTCGCGCAAGTTCGATGTTCCGCTCTATGCGAACGAGGGGACGGCGGACGGGATCGACCGTCAATTCCCGGCATCCCGTTTCGCGTGGACGATCTTCGAGACCTCCCGTTCGCTGACGATCGGCGGGTTGACGATCGACACTTTCTCCGTTCCGCATGATGCGGCGGATCCGGTTGGGTTTGTGTTCCATGAGGGTGACCGGCATCTTTTCGTGGCGACTGATCTAGGATGCGTCACGACCGTTGTGCGGTCCCATCTGGAAGCCTGCCAGGTGGCGGTATTGGAGTCCAACCACGATTATGAGATGCTGATGGCATCGGACCGCTCCTATATGCTGAAGCAGCGGATCGCGGGACGGAGCGGGCATCTGTCGAATGACGATGCGGCGGAGTTGATCCGGTGTTCCGCGCCGGATACGCTTCGGCGGCTGCTGTTGGCGCATCTGAGCGAGGAGTGCAACACGCCGCAACTGGCGGTTTCGACGATGCGCCGCGCGCTGGATGCCGCCGGGCGGGAGGATGTGGCCGTTACGGCGCTCAGTCAGAACACGGTCAGCGAGCGAATCAGTTTTTAAGGTAAACAGGAAACAGTCAAAGGTAAGGAGAAAAGATGAATAAGGTGTGTGTGTTTGCGATGGGCGCAATGATGGCGGGTGTGATGATGGCGGCGGAGTGCCCGTTCGATACGGTCCCGGGAACGGCGCCGAACACGTTGAGCGAGAAGGAAAAGCAGGCCGGCTGGCAGCTGCTGTGGGATGGCAAGAGCAGCGAGGGATGGCGGAGTGCCGGGCGCGAGACCTTCCCTGAAAAGGGCTGGGAGATGAAGGATGGCGTTCTGACCGTGTTGCCGCGCAACGCTGGCGGAGGCGGGGGAGATATCATTACACGTGAGACGTTCTCGGACTTCATTCTGAAGGTCGATTTCCGGTTGACTTCGGCGGCGAACAGCGGGATCAAATACTTCTATGACCGGAAGGTGAACGGCGGGACGACGCTGGAGTATCAGGTTCTGGACGAGAAGCATCCCGACGCGAAACTCGGGCGGGATGGAAACCGGAAGGTCGCCTCGTTCTATGATGTGATGCCGGCCGTCAACACGAAGCCGAAACCGGTGGGCGAGTGGAATACGGCGGTGATCGTTGCGAAGGGGAAGCATGTCGAGCATTGGCTGAACGGCGAGAAGGTGCTGTCGTTTGAGCGCGGGTCGGAGGCTTTCCGCGCGGCGGTCGCGAAGAGCAAATTCAGCAAATATCCGAATTGGGGCGAGCAGCCCTCCGGCCACATCCTGCTTCAGGATCACAACGACCGCGTTTCCTACCGGAACATCAAGATCAAGAAACTGAACGAAAAATAAGATGCGGGCCGGGAAGGTTGAACGGTTGATCTTCGGCTGACCATGATGCATATCGTCCAGATTCTTCCGGCGTTGGATGAGGGCGGTGTCGAGCGCGGCACGGTCGAGTTGAATGCCGCGCTGGTCGCGCGCGGCTATCGCAGCACGGTCATCTCATCCGGCGGGCGGCTGGTTTCAGAGATCGAACGGGCGGGGGGAAGGCATATCACCCTGCCCGTCAAATCCAAGAATCCGTTGACCGCCCCTTCCCGCGCCTTTCGGTTGCGGCGGGTGTTGATGACGCTCGCGCCGGATGTGGTCCATTTCCGCAGCCGCGTGCCGGGCTGGCTGACGGTTTGGGCGAACCGGACATTGCATCTTCCGCTGGTCTCAACCGTTCACGGCTTCAACAGTGTGAGCGCCTATAGCCGCGTGATGACGATGGGGGACCGGGTGATCTGTCCCAGTACGCCGGTGGTGGCATACATCAAGAAACACTACGGGACGTCGGATGAAAAGATCCGGCTGGTCTACCGAGGCGTCAACCCGGAGGCGTTTGACCCAGAACGGCTGGACCGTGCGTGGATGGCTGATTTCGCCGAGCGGTTCGGGCTGCGGGACCGTTTCATCGTGTTGGGTGTGGGTCGGATCACCCAGCTGAAGGGATACGACTGTCTCATCCGCGCCACGGCGAAGGCGGCGGAACGGGTGCCCCGCATCAAGACGGTGATCGTCGGCGGGGCGGAACCCGCCCGGCGGGCGTATGCGGAATCGCTGAAGGCGATGGTCCGCGATCTTCACTTGGAGGATCGCGTGGTCTTCGCCGGAAGCCAAAGCCGGATGGCCGAAATCTACGCGCTGGGGAATGTGCTGGTTTCGGGGAACCATGCCAAACCGGAATCGTTTGGCCGGACGATGGCCGAGGCGTTGGCGATGGGATGTCCCGTGATCGCGACCCGATTCGGCGGCGCGCTGGATATTGTGCGTGAGGGCGTGGACGGCTGGCTGGTGGAACCGGGCGATACGGAAGCGTTGGCGAACCGGCTGGCGCAGGCGGCGGAAACCCGCTGGAGCGGTCTGCGGGAAGGGGCGATGGCCCGGTTCTCGCTGGACCGGATGGTGGAGGGGACGCTGGCGGTCTATCAGGAGTTGCGCGGTTTGTGATCGGCCGCCCACTCGGCCTGCCGCGCGATGCCCATCATGATGGAGACGTCGTCATCCGTATAGACGCCGCGTGAGAAGATCCGCTGGAATCCCTGCAGCATGTGGTCCAGTTTGTCCTCTTTGACGAACCCGACCGTCAACAGCATCGACCGCCAGATCTCCATCAGGCGCATCTTGCGCGCCATCACGGCGGGTTCCGATTTCTCGACCGGCGCGACATAGCTTCCCACAGCGGTGTACAGTTCGTAACAGCAGAGCAGGACGGCTTGCGAGAGGTTGAGCGAGGTGTAGTCGGGATCGACCGGAATCCTAATCAGGTGCGTGCAGCGCATGATCTCCTCGTTGGACAACCCCTTGTCCTCCCGCCCGAAGACCAAGGCGACCTTCCCGTTCGCCGCCAGTTGGAGCAGGGAGGGGGCCAGTTCGCGGGGGGATTTGACGTGCTGCCGGTAGAGGCCGCCGCGGGCGGTCGTTCCGACGACAAACGCGCAATCCGCGATTGCCTCCTCGAAAGTCTCCACAACCCGGCTGTTCGCAAGCAGGTCGGTTGCATGGACCGCCATCCGCTCGGCGTCGGTTCCATCGTCACAGATGCGCGGCGCCGCGAGAACCAGATCGTGAAACCCCATGTTCGCCATCGCCCGGCAGACCGAACCGACATTGCCGCTGTAGAGCGTCCCGACTAGGACGATGCGGAAATTGTTCAAGACCGAGGCGTCGCCCATCGCCATATCGCCCCTACTCCAGATTCTGGACCTGCTCCCGTACCGCCTCCAGACCCGCCTTAAAGGCGATGACGTGACGGGCGATCCCGGCGTGGTTCGCCTTGGAGCCGATCGTGTTGATTTCCCGGAAGAACTCCTGGCAGAGGAAGTCCAGGGAACGTCCGCACGCGCCGCCCTCGGTCAGCAGTTTCACCGAATGGGTGAAGTGGCTGTCCAGACGGGTCAGTTCCTCGCTGATGTCACACCGGTCCGCGAAAAGGGCAACCTCCTTCGCCAGCGTTTCGGGGTCGATCACGGCGGAGGGGGCGAGCAGGTCATTTAACCGCTTCTCCAGCAACTCCTTGTGGAGAATGGGAACTTGGGGGGCGAGCGCACGGATCTCATCGACAATGCCGCGTAGCGCGTCGAGCCGCTTCCGGATATCGGCCGTCAGATTCGCCCCTTCGAGCCGGCGCATCGCGAGCAGACGGTTGAGGGCGAGGTTCACCGCCTGTTCGATCAGCGGCCAAAGGGTCTGGGGGTCTTCCGGGACCAGCCGCGGTTTGAGGATGTCCGGGAAGGTGAGCAGGTCGGAAGCGGTCAGGGTATGGGGAAGTCCCAGCTCGGTCGCAACCGTCCGGATTGCGTCAACCTGTTCCCTCACCCCGTTCAGGTTCAGGGTGGCAGCCAGCGAGGCGGTCACCGGCGTGAGGAGGATCTGCCCCTTGACATAGCCGCGGGTGATCCTGCCGCGGATCAGGTTCTGCAGGGCCGGCTCCAGCGAGAGACACTCCCGCGGCAGCGTCACGGCGCAGTCAAACTGCTTGCGGTTGACCGTTCCCAGTTCGACGGTGATTTTGACCGTCTCGTTGGCGGCCTCGCCCCGTCCGAATCCCGTCATGCTCATGACAGACATGGCTTACCCCTTGTGTTCGGAAAGGTGGATCACCGATTTGACGGTTGTCCCCGATCCCTTTTTGGAAGAGATTTCAAACTCGTCCGAAACGCGCTTGACATTCGCCAGCCCCATGCCGGCGCCGAATCCGAGGGAACGGATCCACTCGTTGGCGGTCGATGTGCCGTCGCGGCAAGCCCACTCGACATCCTCGATGCCGGGCCCCGCGTCACGCGCCTCGATCACCGAATCGCCGTTGATGATCTGCCACGTCAGGACACCGCCGTCCGAATGGACGCAGAGGTTGATCTCCAGTTCGTATGCGGCGACCGCGATCCGGCGGATGATCTTGGGCGGGATGTGTTTCTCCTGCAGAACCTTCTTGATCTGGTTCGCGGCCTTTCCGGCATTTTCAAAATCGAATTTGCAGATCGGAAACTCCCGCAGCACATAGACGCCGGTCGTCATGTCTTCGGAGGATTCCGCGCGGGTTTCGAGCCGGTTCAGCTCGCGTGACAACTCGACCAACAGTGCCCGGTTGATGTCCCGCTGGCAGATGATGCCCACCAGCCGCTGGTCCCGGTTGATCACCGGAAAACGCCCGTAGTGGTAACGCCCGAAATACCGGAGCGCGAAGGAGAGCGGCATGTCGTCCTCCAGCACGACGAGTTTGGTGGTCATGTGGTCGCTGCACGGATCGTTGATGTAACCGCCGCTTAAGGCGCGGATGATGTCGTCAATGCTGACGAGGCCGAAGAACCTTCCGTTTTCCTCGACCGGCACGCCGCTGATCTTCTTTTTACGCATCAGCTCCTGGACATCGTGCATCGTTGCCGAACGGGGAACGCAGAAGAGTTGGGTGGACATGACGTCACGAACCTTCATCCGCTGGATCAGCTCCAGCAGGACCAGCGGTTCCCCGTCAACCGGAACGATGCCGCCGTGACCGATCGATCGGTTGGTGGCCCGATTTTCGGCATCGGATTCTTCAGTCATTGCAGTCACCCGTTGTTTTTGAGCGCTTCGTAAACGGCGATGCAGGCATCGTATTTCGAAAGCTTGCAGGTCGCCAGCGTCATCCGGAGATCATTCGCCACATTGACCATCGAGGAGGGAAGCGGTTTTCCGTTGACGACCACAACGCCCAGCGCGCCAACGATTTGAGCGGTACGAAGGACTTGGTCGCTCGCCAGGGAGGTCAACAGGAGGATGTCTTCTTCATCGACGACCAGCACGTCACTCATCAGGTCGGAGGAAACTACATGCTGGAGCGGACGGTCAATCCCTTCGCCTTTCACCAGAACTTCCGCCTTCAACACTTCTGCAATTTCTAAAATCGTCATAATCGCCTCACACGCTTGAACCATCCTGCATGAACGGAAAATCAGTTTTATCTTACTTCATCAGGCCGAAAGATTCAAGGAAGAATGGCGATGGCAGATGTGGGCAACGGGGCCGTCGCCCCTCCCGATGGCGACGCGGGGACGGCGGAACGTTAACGGGAGGTTTCCTTTGCGTCCCCGGCGGTCAGGTGCGGCAGTTTCGCGAGCAGTGTCCAATATCGATCACCCAGACATTCGCGGAGGTTGTAATGTGTGCCTTCGGGAATGTAAACCATCTCTTTCGGTTCGCGTGCCGCCTTGAAGAGTTTCTTCCCGCTTTCGCAGGAGACGACGGTGTCCTTGCCGCCGTGGATGACGATGAGGGGGCAGTTGATTTTCCGGATCCGATCGATGGATTTGAAGTGGTTCACCGGGATTCGGAAGGGGATCACCGCTTCGACGACGGTGGAGAAGGGCGCCTCCAGAAACAGTCCCGCCGTCTTCCGTTTGGCGGAGATATAGCTGGCGGCTCCCGTGCCGAGGGAGTAGCCGACGCTCAGGATCCGTTCCGGCGCGATCTTCTGCGTCTCAACCAGATAGTGATAGGCGGACTCGATGCAGCGGTAGACATCGGCCTCGTTGGGCTTCCCGGTCGATGCGCCATACCCGGTGTAGTCGTAGCCAAGCACGCCATACCCTTTGTCATGGTAGAGGTGCAGCAGATGCTGGATCGATGAGAGGGTTTGTCCGTTGCCGTGGCTGTAGAGGATCACGTAGGCGGTGTCGTTGGGAGGGGGAAGGTAGAGCGCGCCAAAGGAGTCCTTCGCTGTCTTCAGCATGATCATGCCATCCACGTCATCCGGCCAACGGGGCGGATGAAACATCAGCTTGTTGCCGAAGACCAGCATCAGCGCGGATGCAAAACCGTAGAACACGATGGCAATCAGGGCAAAGGCAATCAGTACGCCTTTGATGGGCCTGATCCAGTCTGCAAGGAGGACAAATGCCGCTGCCATCTCAACCTCTCATGTCATACCACTTCGGGTCACGACGGGGGGGCTTGATCCGGCGAAGCCACTCGCCGGGTTTGAATGTCGGGTGGCCCTGCTCATCGGTCACGAAGGGGTCGTGCGAATCAAACACCTCGGCGAATTGCTCGTCTATCGCTTCGGGATCCTCGCCCGCCTCGATCCGCGCCATCGCCTCCCGGACATCGGCGTTAAAGGTCAGCCCGCCGGCCTCCGCCATCTCCCGCATCACGCGGACGGCTTCGGCGGGGCCGGCGTCATCGGCGCTCAACGCCTCCAGCCGGTCTCCCATCCGCGCGATCAGATCCTCACGGCCCGCGAAGGCCATCTCATCCGGATCAGTCCCGTTCCCTTCGGCAGAGTCGGCGGTCTTACCCTTCACGCTGTGCGAGAAGGGCGAAACCTGCCGGGCCAGCGGCGCGCCGCATTGCGGACACGCCGGAACCGTCACCGTGTCGACCACAGGGGATCGGAAGGTGAAGATCGTGTGGCAGGGTTGGCAGTAGAATTCGTAAAGCGGCATGACGGCGTCCGGTTCTACGGAAGCGGGATTTCGGTCTCCTCGCGGGTGTCCAGATGCTTGCGCTTCGCGGTTCCCCGCGTGACGTCATCCGGGCCGATGTAGATCGCGTCGGCGCAGGTTCCCGCGTTCGCGCGTGAGAAAAACGCTTTCGGTTTCTGCTTGCCGAGGGAGAGATCAACCGTTTCGCCGGCATCCCGCAACGTCTTGGCAAGCCGCATCGCGGCTTCACGCTGTTCAGGCGCCATGTAGCCGATCGCGACGCCGTTCCGTTCCGCCGCGGCGGTCTCGCCCAGCAGGTCCTTCAGCACCTCGACCACCACCACATCGCCGAAGCCGAGTCCCACGGCTGGGGTCGGGTCGCCGCCGATGGTGGTGAGCAGGTTGTCGTACCGGCCGCCGCCGAAGATCGCGCGGAATTTACGGGCCGTGTCAAACGCCTCGAAGACGATTCCCGTATAGTAGGAGAGGCCGCGGATGACGGCGATGTCGAACAGCAACCGGTCCTCAATCCCGTATACCTTCGCCAGCGTGAAGAGTTCGCGCAATCTGGCGATGGCGGGGGAGTCGGCCCCGGCCATTTCCGCCGCCTGGTCAAGTGTCTCGACCGCCAGCAGTTCAAATGTCTTCGCAATCGCCGTCTCGTCCAGTCCCTCTTCGCGGAGGAGGGTGGCGATCGCCTCGTCCGGAATCTTCCCCCGCTTATCCAACGCCAGGAAGACGGCGGGATGGTGCGCGGCCGCGATGCCGGATTTGTCGAGCAGCTCCGAGAGGAGCGCGCGGTTGTTCACATGGATGCGGAAGGCGTCCGCCGGCATCCCCATCTTTTCCAGCGCCGTCGCGGCGGCGGCCATCACCTCGATCTCGGCGGAAACGCTCTCCTCGCCGATGATGTCGAGGTTCAGTTGGTAGTGTTCGCGTTTGCGGCCGCGAGTCATCCGCTCGTAGCGAAAACACTGCGCGACGGCGAACCATTTGACCGGAAAGGTCAGCCGACCCTGCCGCGCGGCGATCATCCGGGCGAGCGTTGGGGTCATCTCGGGGCGGAGCGCCAGCTGCCGTCCGCTTTTGTCCTCGAAGTGGTAGATCTGCTCGGAGACCTCCTCGCCGCTTTTACGCTGAAGAAGCTCAAGGCTCTCCACGACGCAGGCGTCATACGGCTGGAAGCCGAAGGCGGACGCCGCCTGGCGCCAGGCGTCAAAGACGCGGTTGCGCCAAAGCATATCTTCCGGATAAAAGTCACGCATGCCGCGTGGCGGTTCGAAAGAGAGCGTAGCCATGTTATTTCGCCGATCCTTTGCTCTTCCGTTTTCCCTTGCCTTTTTTGCCCTTCACGGCGGGTTTCTTCGGCAGGGCGATCTGGCGCATCCGTTTGCCGGGCTTGAATTTCACTGTCTTCCGGGCCGGGATCTCAACCGTCTCATCCGGCTTATTCGGATTACGCCCGATGCGCGGTTTCCGGATGACCAGTTCGAAGACGCCGAACTCGCGGAACTCGATGCGGTCACCCGCCTCCAAGGTCTCGACGATCCCGTCCAACGTCAACTGCATCACTTTGGCGACATCCTGCTGGATGATTCCGGTTTTCTCGGAGATGCTCATCACGAGTTCCCGCTTGGTCAGGGTCTTGCCGGCGGGTTCCTCTGTTTTCGTTTGTTTCATATTCGTTTTTTGTTTGGGCATACTGTCAGCTCCTTCATAAAGGGTTAAAGGGCTTCTTTGAGCGCGGCCGCCTGGTCGGCGATCGCATCGGCGGCCGATTCGACCGGCACGATTTCGACATTCTTCGATGTCCGCAGCTTCACTTCAACGCCGCCTTTAGCCAATCCTTTGGCGCCCACGACCACACGGATCGGGCAGCCGATGAGGTCGGCGTCCTTGAACTTCACGCCCGGCCGCTCTTCACGGTCGTCCATGAAGACATCCAGACCGCGCGCTTCCAGATCCCGCTCCAGTTGCTCCGCGATCGCGCTGACCTTCTCGTCTTTCGGATCGAGCAGCAGGATTGTGACGGCATACGGCGCGACGGAGATCGGCCAGATGATGCCGTCGTCATCGTGGCTCTGCTCGACAACCGCCTGAAGGGTACGGGTCACGCCGATGCCGTAGCAACCCATGACCATCAGTTCATTCTGCCCCTTGTCGGTCAGGTAGTTCGCCTCAAAGGACTTGGTGTATTTCGTGCCGAGCTTGAAGACGTGGCCGACTTCGATACCGCGCTCAAGGGTCAGGGGTTTCCCGCAATGGGGGCAGTGGTCCCCGGCGACGACCGTCGCGAGATCCGCCCACGCCGTCACCTTGACGTCATCCTCCATCGAGACATGGGCCAGGTGGAAGCCGTCCTTGTTCGCGCCGGTCACGACATCCTTCGCGCCTTTCAGGCCGATGTCGGCGTAGACGGGAATGGAGACACCGACCGGACCGATGGAACCGAACGGCGCGCCAACCGCCTTAACGGTCGCTTCGTCATCGGCGAGCGTCAGCATCGTGCAACCCAGGAACCGGCGAAGTTTACATTCGTTGATCTCGCGTGTGCCCTGGACAACGGCCAGGATCGGTTTGCCGTCCGCGAGATAGACGAGTGACTTGGCGATCTGCTCCGGCTTCACGCCGACCGCGGCGGCGGCTTCCTCAACCGTATGGGCGCCGGGAGTGGCGATCTCGGTGGGGGAACCTGCGGAGGCGGTGTAGGGAGAACCGTCGGTCTGGCGCTCCGCCCGCTCCTGGTTGGCGGCGTAGGAACAGGCCGGGCAGTAAAGGATGCCATCCTCGCCCGACGGCGCAAGCACCATAAACTCATGGGAGTGGTTGCCACCGATGGTTCCGGTATCGGCCTCGACCGGCTGGGCCTTCAGGCCGCACCGTTTGAAGATCCGGACATACGCGTCATACATCGCCTGATAGGAGCTGTCCGCGGCCTCCAGGGAGGTGTCGAAACTGTAGGCGTCCTTCATGATGAACTCTTTGGCGCGCATCAGGCCGAACCGGGGACGGATCTCATCCCGGAACTTGGTCTGGACCTGGTAGACGATGCACGGGAGCTGCCGGTAGGAGTTGATCTCGCCGGACATCAGCTCCGTGACCACTTCCTCATGGGTCGGTCCGAGGGCCATCAGCCGTTCGGCGCGGTCCTTCAGGCGGAACATGCCGGGTCCCATCGTCGCCAGCCGGCCGGAACGTTCCCATAACTCGGCGGGCTGGAGGGCCGGCATCAGGATCTCCTGCGCACCCGCGCGGTCCATCTCTTCGCGGACGATTTGGGTGACTTTGTGGAGGGCCCGCAGGCCGAGCGGCATAAAGGTGTAGAGGCCTCCGGTGAGTTTGCGGAGCAGGCCCGCCCGGACCATCAGCTTGTGGCTGGCGATTTCGGCTTCCTGCGGGTCGTCCCGCAGCGTCGCGAGTAAAGAACGCGTCCAACGCATGGTAATCCAATCCTTCTTAAGACTTTACAGAAAATTGAGGCCGTTCATTTTGCCGTTTTAGGCGTGGTTCTGCAAGCCAAAATTGCGGGAAGGGCAATGGGAACATTACCCCTCCCGTTTCGCGCCGGTTTAACGGCAGAAGGCCTTTAACCATTTCGCCGCGAGGTCGCTCCAGTCATCGGGAGGCGTGCCGAGTTTGCGCAGCCCGTAGCCATGCCCGCCGAAGGGATAGACATGCAGTTCGGACGGCACGTTATGGTCACGCAACGCCAGATAGTAGGCGATGGAGGTTTCAATCATGCAGAAATCATCCTGGGTCTGGATGATGAAGGCGGGCGGGGTCTGCCGGTCAACCGGATAATCGGGCTTGAGGCCGAGGGGAAGATGGTCTTTCCGGAGGTTCCTCGGGCAGAGATCCCACGGATAGACGATGATCTGGAAATCGGGCCGTGCCGAGAGATCGTCTGTTGCGTCGATCCGTTCGTAGAGGCTGGTCCGCCAGTTGGTGGCGCACCGCACCGCCAGATTCGCGCCAGCGGAGAAGCCGATCACGCCGATCTTGGCGGGATTGATGTGAAACTCCGCCGCGCGGGCGCGCAGGATGCGGATGGTCCGCTGGGTGTCGCAGAGGGCGGCGTCACGCTGGGAGGGTGCCCGGTAGAGCAGGACTGCCGCCGAAACCCCGTTTGCGTTCAGCCAATCGGCGATTTCCGTGCCTTCCTTGTTCCAACCCAGTTGGAAATAGCCGCCGCCAGGCAGGATCACGACCACAGGGGCGTTCTCGACTCCCTTCGCCGGGAAGAAGGTGAAGGTCGGGACGTTGATATCCGTCACCACAAGATTCCGTTGCCACAGCTCGTGCTCCAAGTTGCGCATCGGTTTGTCTGACTTCTTCAGCGGGATCTTGCCCTCGGGCCAGACCGCATGTTCCGCAGCCGGATCATGCTCCCATAACTCCTTGATCAGCGCGCTCCTCTGTTCCACCGTGTTGGTTTGCGCCAGATACCGCTGGGGATACCCGAAAAGGGAAATTGCCGTCATCCCGACCATCATCGCCATCTTGATTTTCATTCGCTTGACTCCTTGCCATGTTCCGTTTCAAAACCGGACAAGAGTGTACACTGAAACGGAAAGGGATGTCAATTGAGGGTTGAGGGCAAAGGTAAGGCCGGATACCCCCTCACCTTTGCCCGTTACTCCTCTTTGGCGTTCCGCGGATGCGGATAGGGACCGATCAGCGAAGGGGCGGGGAGAGGCGCGCGGGTCGCGGTAGCGGGCAGGGCGGATTCGTCCGTTCCGGCCGCGACGTTGAAATTGGCCCAGCGGTCGCAATCGGACGGGGCGTTTCTGAATGGGGCGCCGGTACCGATGAAACCGTTCCTCCAGATGTTGTTGAAATCGGGGTGGCGGTTGATGTTGGCGAGCTCGGGGTATCGCGTGGCGTAGGGTTCGTGGCGGATGTTGACCGTCCGGTAGATGTCGTTGGTGTGCGACTTGATGTAGGCCGTCCACCGTTTCTGTCCCCACGGCGAGAAACTGACCCCGTAACGGCAGTCCCGGATGAGGTTATTGTCAACGATGTTGTGGTGGCCGCCGTGGATCTGGACCGCGCCGAAGTTGCCGTTCGAGGTGCGCTCAAAACGGTTGCCGTAGATCACGATGCCGCTGATGGCGTCATCCAGCCGGATGCCGGCCTGGCCGCAGGGGGCGTCGCCGCCGCCAATGTCGTTCCACCGGTTGTAGCGGATGATGACACCGCGGTAGGAGGGATTGCCCCACATGTCGATGCCGCCTTGGTCATCCGACTCTTGGACGACCCGCTCGACATGGTTGAAGGTGATGAGATGGTCGTTCCCCTCGATGCGCATCGCGCTGGAGGGCGCGTCATGGAAGTGGTTGTGCGCGACGCGCGACCCGCATCCCTCAAGGAGGAGGGCGGGATTGTAGGTACGGGAGTGGCGGCCGAAGAATCCGACGTCGTTGTTCTCGATGTCGATCCGGCCGGGGGCCAGGCTTCGGCGGTCGCCGCCGCTGATGCGCATGCCGGTGTGGCCGAGCGTGTGGAGGCGATTCCCGAAGATATGCAGGCCGGCGCCTTTGGTGGCGATAAGCGCGCTGCCGCCCAGTCGGCGGATGACGCATCCGGAGACGGTCAGGTTCACGCACTGCTCCAGCACCATGCCATCCTGTTGGCCATATTCAAATGTTAGACCGTCGAAGGTGACTTCCCGGAGGCCTGTTGCGTGGATGAACGGCGTCTGGAGGCGGCTGATGACCCGATTGCCGAGCCACGCCCAGCGGCGCAGGGACCAGACATAGAGTTTGCCTGTCTGGCGGTCCAGGAACCATTCGCCGGGCCGGTCGATCTCCTCAAGCAGGTTCAGGAAGAAGAAGGGCCGTTCCGCATGAATGCCGTATGCGGGATTCTCTCCAAGTGTCACCCGGCCGGCGGCGGGATCGATGGCGGAGACCGGAACGGTGACTCCCGCCCAAAGGTAGAACCAGTAGCCGCTGGCCATCACCTCACGCGCCTCGGCCCAACGGGAAAGCCGTTCCTCGGCACAGGTGAAGATTCGGTTGGTCGGGTCGATGACCGCGCCGGTCTGGAGCGTTCCCTCGTTCGGCCAACGGGCGAGGGTGAGGGGGGCGCCATCCTCGTAGAGATCGCAGATGGTCCGGTTCTCCGTCTTGCCGTATCCGTAACTGGTCTGGGGGGCGAGTGCGGTGAAGCCCTGCGCCTTCAGGTCAGCGACGTAGACATGTTCCCGCGCTTCCGGGGCGAGACGTGCCAGGATCGCCGGATCCTTCACTTTGCCAAGTCCCTTGACGGGGAAACCGCCATCGAGGATCGGTTTCTCGTTCTGCCAGGCGCGGTAGACGATCGGGGCGTTGACGGTGCCGGAATCGGCGGTGGAGAGGGTGAAGGTGCGGGTGACGGCGTACCGGCCGCCGCGCAGGTAGACGGCGGCGCCGCCGGGCGGCAGAATGCCACGGACCTTCTTGGCGTTGACGGCGTCCCGGGCGCGTTCGAGCGATGCGAAGGGATGGGCGAATGAGCCGTCGGCGCGGTCATTGCCGTTGGGGGCGACGAAGAAAGTGACGGCGGGTTTCGGAAGCGGGGCGATCGGTTTACGCTCTTCCATCGGATCGTCAAGCGCTTTCCCGGCCATCGCCCGTTCACAGCGGGCGATACACCGGTTTGCCTCATCGCGGAGGTAGGGCCTCGCCGCGCTGACCGCGAGAACCTGGCGGTAGGCGGTGATCGCATCGGCGTAATTGCCCTCGGACATGTAGGTGTGCGCGAGGGAGAGGGCGGAGAGAACGCGGATATCGATGGAGAGTCCCGCGTCATCCCTGAGGCGGGCATAGATCTTTCGGGCTTTGTCGTTCTGGCCGGTTCCCGCCAGCAATTCGGCGTACCGCTGAAGGACGGGGCTCCGTTCGGCGGGAAGGGTCCCCACGAAGGAGAGCATCTGTTCGAAGATCTGTTCGGCTTGATCCGTCTTCCCCTCGCGGATGAACGCTTCGGCCAGCGCGATACCGTACCGGCGCTGGGCATCGGCATCCAACTGCAGCAGTTCGGGCAGACGGATCAGAACCGCGCTCGGCATCGCTACGCCGCGATCCGCCATCAGCCGCAGCTGCTCGACCGCCATGCCGAAGAGGAAGGGGTTGTCTGTCGGGGGATCGATCAGGCTGAGACAGTAGGGGATCCGTTTCTCATCCGGGTCCTTCAGCAGGGGGATGGCCGGGGAAGCCTTGGATTCCCCTTCGAGGGGGATGAATCGCGTGCCGGGCATGTCGGCGCGGGAGATCGCCTTCACCCGTTGATCCGTCCAGGGTTTGTCGTCGAGCATGACCCGCCGGACCGCCATCTTCAGCGAGCCGACCCCGAATCCGGCGTAACCGACCCGGAACGGGTTCTGGGGCGGGACCATCGGGCCCGCGTAGGGCTGTACCGCCGCAATCATCCCGTTGATATAGAGGCGGGCGTTCGCGCCGTCCCAGGTGGCGACGAGGACATTCCAGAAACCGACGCTCAGAGGAATTGTGGAGCGCACGTTCCATGCGCCCTCTTTTCTGCCGATCTCAAGGGTCGGGCGGTGGGTTTCCCAATCGAACAGGGTGAGCCGCCATCCGTCGTAGTATCCGCTGCCGGAGGAACAAAGCATCCCGTTGACACTTCCGCCGTTTCCGGTCTTGGTTCCCGGGGCGATCGGCTTCACCCAGAGGGCGACCGAGAAGGCGTTGGTCTGCGTGGCGAGGGCCGGGGCCTCGAAACAATCCTCATCGAGAATGACCGCCTTCGGCCAGAGGGAGTCCGTTTCCGCCTCAAGGCACGGCTGCGCCGCCGGGAGGTGTCTGGCCGGGGCGGAGAGCTCCGAGCCGCGATTCGGAATCGCCTCCTCCGATTTGGCGAAAACGTAATCCCGCAACGTCTTTGCCGGTTCTCCGAACAGGCATCCCGTCACCATCCCCACACCCAACACGATCGCGATTAACATTTCCATGCGTAAAACCTCATTTCTTACTATAAGGACATTCGGCGCGGAAATCAATCGCTTTTGCGGGATGAGCCCGTTCCGGGCGCATCTTCTGCGACATTCACTTTCGAGGTTAATGATTGTTGGAAACAACTGTTAAAAACAACTTTTCTTGTCCGCGCGGGCTAACTCGCCCGCGCATGTCGGCCATTTTTGAAACGGGAATAACGCGGGCGAGTTAGCCCGCGTTCCTCTTCACGTTGTCTTTAACAGTTGTTTTGGTTGTTTCCCGATCCCAGTCGGCATGAGTGAAAAACAGAGGAGATGCGCCTCATACCTTCAAGACGGGAATTGTATTGTTGCCTTTACGAGCGAAATACGGCATACTGTTTTTCAACAATGAATGGAAATGGCTATTGAACGGAAGGTTTCGGCGGGAGATTTAATGTGATCGTCGTCATGACCCAGCATTTGCAAGAGTTTGCCCATGCGGCCGCGCCGTGGCTTATCGGCGCGGCGGACGCCCGCGAGGACCCGGACGGGGACGGGCTGATCAATCTGCACGAGTGGTTCGCCCATGCCGACCCTTGGGTCCCCGATGGCTCCAACACGCTTCTCTCCGTGATGTCCCGTTCGATCGACGACCGGATCAGGGGGGTGAACCTGTCGACCAACGTGTTGGCGATGTTCGATAATTACCCGGATTGCGGGACGAACCTGGTCCGGAACGCGGCTTTCTGGGCGGCCGACCTCGATTTCTCATCCGTGTCCGTCTGGAATGAGGAATGGAGAAGTTATTCCCGCGCACCCGTCGCGGTCAGCCCCCGCCATGTCATGATGGCCGATCATTGGTATGTTCATCCAAATACTCGGCTGTATTTCCTTGGCACCAACAACGTACTGCATGCGAACAGGATTATCGCGTGCCGCAAGGCGGTAATGAGCGGAATCGACATGAGCAAAGCGGATGTGATGGTCGGACTCCTTGAGCAGCAACTTCCGCCGGAAGTCTCAATCGCGAAGGTTTTTGACGCGAACCTTCTCGACAAGATCAAGACGGGGAAACGGCTTCCGGTGATCCAGATCAACCAATATAAACAGGCCGTAGTTAACGAAATCACACGGGCGACTCCAGATGGTGCAGGAGAATGCCTATATTCAGTGTCTGACGTACCTTGGCGTACTGGATTTTCACGCAGAATGATTGAATTCGATTCTGGCAGTCCCTCCTTTGCGGTTATCGGCAACGAACTTGTGCTGATTGGGTTGCACCATAAATATAATTCTGATCCCGTCTACTGGTATTGGGCGGAGGCCATACAGGATGACATGGATGATCTATTACCGGGGAACACTTATCAACTGCAACGGTTCAATCTGTCAGATTACCCAGATCTCTGACAGGGATTAAGTGAGGTGAATGATGAAAAGAACTCTCATGTTAGTTTTGATCTCAACTTGGATCACATTCTGTCGGGCGGCGAACGTGCTTTGGGATTGTATCGAGATGTATTCATTTAAGACAGATTATATCCCCGGATATTCTCAAGAGGGAACTGGATTTGAGTTGATTTATACCCAAGATCAATCCTTTTGGATTGACCTACCGGTAATCTGTACCCGGTCAAAAGGTACGACAACACTGACAGCAGACCCAAGATATGTTGTCCTAATGTTTAACGGGAACTGGGTCCAGGCTTCTCCCGGCGATGTGGCAATGGAATCGACAACGCGACATCTCGATGAGTATTTCATGCATTGCTGGGCCGATGACACAGATCTGACCTGTTCATCGACGCCTCTTACCGTAAAGGGAAGGGAACAAGATCTTTATCTCATGTTTGCCACGCGTGTTGTGGGCGAAAACCTGCATTATAACTACGGTTGGGTCCAGTTGACGGTGACGCCGGACGAGGTGCTGCTGGTCCACTCCGCCATCAATCTGGACGGGGAGCCGATCATCGTCGGGAC
>DBXN01000161.1:15686-21710 GCA_002309585.1 Verrucomicrobia bacterium UBA1211 | reverse complement strand
GAGGATCCGGAGCGCCCGGATGGCCCCGCGTTTACGCCCGTTGCGGAGGTTTTGGTTCGGGAACCGGTTGAGCCGTTGGATCTCTTCGCCTGTTTCACGGATGAGGCGGCGTGGAAGTGGACGGCGGATGTTTTCGCGGAGAAGATGGAGCCGTATGGGTTCCGTTTTCTGGATGCGCGGAAAAGTTCCGCGACCTGCACGACACCGGGCGCTATGCTCTTCTTTTCCAAGCCGGTTTTTGAGACGCGAGTCTTTTTCGGCGAGAGTGGGTTGCGCCGGCTGGAGTTTTCCGTCTACAACAAAGGGGATGCGCAGGAGCGGTTGACGCAAGGGGCGTTCAATGCGCTTGTCCGTGAGTTGAAAGAGGCGTTGGACAAGGCGCTGGGTTTTTCGGGACAGATCGGACGGGCGGCCAAGCCCCGTCCCAATTTTCTGGTCAACCGGGTTTCGTGGATGAAGCGTTCCCCCGCTTTCCAATTGGAGTGGGCGTATGTCGAGCAGCATCGCTCGGGCAGCAAGGTGGTGCCATACGGGGCGGAGTATGTGAAGGTGCTGATGATCCCGCTTTCGGGAGAATCCGCGAAGGATAACGCCGCGTTGACGGGCGAGGGTTTGATGGTGAAGGCGAAGAACCTAAGCCAGCTCCGGAAGAGCGTCCAACGGAATGCGGAGGGGGATGTCTGGATTGACGGGATCCCGATGGTCGATCAGGGGGAGAAGGGCTATTGCGCGGCGGCCTCTTCCGAGCGGCTTTTGCGTTACTACGGGTTGGAGGTGGACCAGCACCAGATCGCCCAGTTGGCGCAGACGCAGGCCGAGGGGGGGACGAGCCTTTCGGGGATGGCGCAGGCAATCGAGCGCATCGGCCGCCGTTTCCAATTGGACAAGAAGGATCTGATCCGTATCGAGGATGGAAAGAACTTCATGAAGTCCGATCTGATGAAGCAGATCGAACAGTATAACGCCGTTGCCAAGAAACAGGGCGAGTCGCAGATCGACTGGAGGATGTTTGTCACACCGGAGCGTTCGGTCGATATCCAGACGCTTTGGGCGGAGATGAAGCCGGAGATCCTTTTGCAGAGCCGGTTGCGCCAGAAACAGGGATTCAATGCATTCCTCCAGGATGTGAAGCGGTACACCGATTCGGGTATCCCACTCCTTTGGTCCTGTCTGGTGGGCATCTATCCCGAGGCGGCGGAGCTCGGCCAGCAGGGCGCTTTCGGACACATGCGGATGATCATCGGGTACAACGCAAAAAACCATGAGATTCTCTATAGCGACACCTGGGGCGAGGCCCATGCGCTCAAACGGATGAAGGAGGAGAACGCCTGGGCGATGACCAAGGGCTTGGTCGTCCTGAAGCCGAGAATGTAGCGGAGCGGGGGGTGGCACTGCGGGCGATCAGTTTGATGGGCGGTTTATGGCTTGCGTTTGCGGCTATGGCGACGCGGGCGTTTCCGGTGGTGGATCTTTCGGGCCAGACCGACAGGCAGACCGTCGTTGCGTCGGGGACGGAGACCTGCTACCAGGGCCATCCCACAACGGTCGCCACAACGGATGGCCGGATTATCGCCGTGTGGTGTACGCCGCATGGGGGGAATTGCGGTCCGGCGGCGGAGTCCGCCGATGGCGGCAAGCATTGGACGCGTATTGATGACCGCTTTCCGGAGGCGTTCAAGCGGCATGTGAACTGTCCGAGTATCTATCGGCTCACCGCGCCGGACGGTAAATCCCGCCTGTGGGTTTGGAGTCAGGTCAAGCTGCTGCCCGATGCGAAGAACGGTTGGGATCGGCGGCCGCAAGGTGAGCCGATGCCGAGCGTGATGAGCGAGGATGAGGGGCGTACATGGAAAGAGATGCCGGCGTTGGGCCCGAAATTCCGTTGCATCATGGCGTTCGCCTCCATCGTCCGGTTGGCGGACGGCGCCTATCTGGGTATGTTCCATATCGGTCCCAAGGGGGAGGATCGTCCGCCCCTGACGGTCTGGCAGTCGGTCACCCGTGATGGCGGTTTCACCTGGAGCGATCCGGTCTGCGCGGCGCAGGCAGATGGAAAGAATCTGTGCGAGCCGTATGTGTTCCGTTCCCCGAAGGGCGATGAGCTCTGTTGCCTGATGCGCGAGAATACCCACAAGGGATGTTCGATGATGATCTTCTCGAAGGACGAGGGGAAGAGTTGGTCCGATCCGGTGGATACGCCGTGGGCGCTTTCGGGTGACCGGCATCAGGGGGTCCGCCTGCCGGACGGACGCGAGGTGATCGTCTTCCGCGATATGGCGCCGAAGTCGCCGACACGCGGACATTTTGTCGGATGGGTGGGGCCGTACGAGGCGATCCGTTCCAAAGAAGAGGCGGGAACCTACAGGATCAAACTGTTGCACAATTACGCCGGTAGCGATTGCGGCTATCCCGGTATCCAGCTTCTGCCGGATGGGACGATTTTGGCTGTGACCTATCTCAAATATCGTGATGATGCGTGCAAGCACTCCGTGGTGAGTGTCCGGTTCACGATTGACGAAACGGATAGGCGGGCGGGGAAAGAATAAGTAAGGTTAAAAGAGGAAAAGGTTACTGGACGGATGGGAGGGATGGGCGTCGCCCGATCCCTCTTATCGTTCCAGATGCGAGAGAAGGGTGTCCATCTGTTCGTCGGTTCCGATGGAGATGCGGAGGTATTCGCCGGTGAGGGGGCCGGGGAAGTAGCGGACGTAGATGTGGGCCGCTTTAAGGGCCTCGAAGATCGCTGCGGCGTTACCTTCCGGCGGGCGGGCGAAGAGGAAGTTCGTTTGGGAATCGCAGACGAGCCATCCCCGTTTCCGGAGTTCATCGGTGATACGGGCGCGGGTGGCGCGGATCTTCTGGGCATTCGCCCGCATGTAGGGGAGGTCCGATAACGCCGCCAGGCCGATCACCTGCGTGAGCATATCCATGTTGTAGGAGTCTTTGATCTTGTAGATCGCGGCGATCAGATCCGCAGGGCCGATCAGATATCCGAACCGGATACCGGCGAGGGAGAAGGATTTGGAGAGGGTCCGGGAGACCAGGGTGTTGGTGTTCGCGGGATCGGTCGCGAGATCCATGCAGGTCTCGTCGGCGAAATCAGCATAGGCTTCGTCGATCACCACTACGCCTTTAAACCGGCGGCAGAAGGCGGCCACCTCCGCCTTGCCGTAACGGAGGCTCGTGGGAGCGTTGGGGTTGGTCAGGAAAAAGAGGGACGCCGCATCGTCCGCCGGGGTGTTCCACGCGAATCCGGGGCCAAGGGGGACTGGACGGCGCCGCGCGTCGCGGATGTCCGCCAGAACGGGGTAGAGCGAATAAGAGGGGTCGAAATAGCCGATGGTTCCGTCATCCGCCGCCACCTCCGCGAACGCCTTGGTGCAGAGGGAGAGTACCTCGTCCGACCCATTGCCGATGAAGACCTGTTCGGGGGTACAGCCGTGGATCCCGGCGATCTTTTCGCGGAGTGCGCGGAAGATCGGATCGGGGTAGAGCCGCAGGCGCGCCGGATCGAACGCCCGGATCGCCTCCGCCACTTTCGGGGAGGGCTGATAGGGGTTCTCGTTCGTGTTCAGCTTGATGACATCAGCCGCCTTCGGCTGTTCACCCGGCGTATACGCCTCAAGGGCTTGGACATTTCTGCAGATCGGCATGGGAGGGCCCTTTCTATCCGTTAGCGGGCGGGAGCGACAATGTGGTTGGAGGCGTCCAGACGGACGATTTTCGGATGGTGGAGCGCGCATTCGGTGTCCGGCACCTGGCACCAGACCATGACGATCAGGCGATCCCCGATGGAACCTTGATACGATGCCGCGCCGTTCAGGCACGCCACGCCGCTGCCGCGCGGCCCGCGGATGGCGTAGGTCTCGAACCGTTTGCCGTTCTCCAGATTCGCAACCAGGATCTTCTCGAAATTCAGAATGCCGACGGCGTCCATCAGATCCTCGTCGATCGTCAGGCTGCCTTCGTATTCCTTATCCGCCTGCGTCACGCGCAGATGGTGCAATTTAGCCTTTAAGAGCGTACAAAGCATGGTCTCTCCTCAAAAACGGCCCAAAAGAATATGAATTTCTCCCGGAAAAGGCAAGGATTACTATTGGCAAATCGGCCCGTACCGTTTAAACTATTGCTTTATTACAGATAGGAGTTTTTATGGCTTTGAACATCGTGAGAGAGATCGACGGACGCGTGGCGATCCGGCATGTGCTGATGAGTGTTTCGGATAAGAGCGGGTTGGAGACGTTTGTTCCCGCGTTGGTCGCGGCATGTCCGGATGTGACCATCTATTCGACCGGCGGAACCTACACCGCGATCGAGAAGATTCTGGGGCCGGAAGCGGCGGCGAAGCATCTGGTGGCGGTCTCGGCGTATACCGGGCAGCCGGAGATGCAGGGCGGTCTGGTCAAGACGCTCGATTTCAAGATTTATCTGGGACTCTTGAGCGAGACCTACAACGAGGCGCACCAGCGCGATCTGGCCCGGACGCAGGGCGTGGCGATCGACATGGTGGTTGTGAACCTCTATCCCTTCCAGAAGACGGTCGCCCGCGAGGGTGTGACGCCGGAAGAGGCGCGGACGAACATCGATATCGGCGGGCCGTGCATGGTGCGCGCCTCCGCGAAGAACTATCTGCGCGTGGCGTCGGTGACCGATCCTGCCGATTACGCGAAGTTGATCGACGAGCTCTCCGCCAACAAGGGAACGCTGGCGTTCGAAACCCGTCTGGCGCTGATGAAGAAAGCGTTCGCCCATACGGCGCAGTACGATACGGCGATCGCCGCCTTTTTCGCCGGTGTCACGGATGACCGTGCCCGAAGTACTTACTCAATACACGACACCATATGATAGACCTGCACATCCATTCTATTTGTTCGGACGGCTCGGATGAGCCGTCCTCCCTCGTGGAAGAGGGAAAACGGATCGGTCTCGCCGGCATGGCGCTGACGGATCATGATACGATGGATGGTGTCGAGGAGTTCTTGGATGCCTGTCGTAAAGAGGGGATGACCGGCATCGCCGGTATCGAGTTCAGTGCGGATGTCGAGGATACGGGCGGCACGCTCCACATTCTGGGGTACGGGCTGGATCCGGAGCATCCCGAGGTGACGGAGGCGCTGGAGAAGGTCCAGGAGGGTCGGATGTGGCGCAACGAGCAGATCCTCGCCAAACTGAATGAGTTGGGGATGGAGCTGGAGATGGCGGAGGTCGAGGATTGCGCCGGCGAGGATGTGATCGGACGGCCCCACTTCGCGCAGGCCCTGATCAACCGGGATTATGTCTCCTCCATTCCCGAGGCCTTTGAGAAGTATCTCGCCAAAGGGGCTCCCGCCTACGTTGACCGCTACCGGCTCTTTCCGGACGAGTGCGTCACGCTGATCCGCAAGGCGGGCGGCATACCGGTCATTGCGCATCCCTTCACCTGGCTGGACGATATCGAGGAGCTGGCTGAAGAGTTGGTCCGTCTGAAGGAGTTGGGGCTTTACGGCATTGAGGTGATGCATTCCGAGCATACGCCCGAACAGGTGATGGACCTAATGCGGCTGGCGAAGCGGCTGGGGCTTCAGATGACGGGCGGGAGCGATTATCACGGCGCGGTCAAACCTGAAATCGCCATTGGGACAGGGTATGGTGCGTTGAATGTGCCGGACGCGTATCTGACCGCGTTGCTTGAGGCGCTTGACGCGCCGAACAATCCGCGTGTCGTCTTGGGAAGAGGTGTGTAATGGATTGGACGGATATCCTGGCAGAGCTGATCCATCGGACCACCAGCGACCTTCCCCCGGACGTCGAGACCGCGCTGCGCGGCGCGCTCGCCCGGGAGGAACCGGGGTCGCAGGCGGCCCTGTTGCTGGGCGCGCTGGTGGAGAACACGGCGCTGGCCCGTTCACAGGGGACGCCGCTCTGTCAGGATACCGGAACCTTGACCTTCTTTTTTGACCTTCCGCGCGGGAGCGATACCGTTGCGCTGGAGGCGGCCGCCCGCGAGGCGACCGCGCGCGCGACGCGGAACGGGTGGTTGCGCCG
>DBXN01000161.1:0-15633 GCA_002309585.1 Verrucomicrobia bacterium UBA1211 | reverse complement strand
CATTTTGAGCAGAGTGACCGTTCCGATTGCGCGGTCTGGCTGCTGCAGAAGGGCGGGGGCAGTGAGAACATGAGCCGCCAGTTCAGCCTGCCCGATTCCGAAATCGGGGCTGGACGCGATCTGGAAGGCGTCCGAAAATGTTTGCTTCACGCCGTCTGGCGGACGCAGGGATTTGGATGCGCGCCGGGAGTGCTCGGCGTCTGCATCGGGGCGGATCGCGCGGAGGGTTATCTGACCGCCAAGCGGCAGTTGCTTCGGCCGTTGACCGACCATTCGCCGGTTCCGGAACTCGCCAATCTTGAGCGGCGTGTACTGGACGAGGCCAACTCGCTTGGCATCGGGCCGATGGGCATGGGCGGGAAGATCACCCTGCTGGGGGTTAAGATCGCGGGCCGGACCCGTCTGCCCGCCTCCTGTTTCGTGACGGTCGCCTATCTGTGCTGGGCTTGTCGGCGGCGGGGCGTCACGGTCGCGCCGGACGGTTCCAGGGTGCTTGGCACGCTTGATCCCATCGGGGAGGTGCGGCCATGACAGACCTTCGCTATCCCTTTTCAGAATCGGCCGTCCGGGCGCTCCGGGCGGGTGAGACGGTTCGGGTGAGCGGGACGGTTTTCACAGGCCGCGACCGGCTCCATAAGTATCTGGCCGAAGGCGGCGCGTCGCCTGTCGATCTGCGGGACGCGGCGCTCTTTCATTGCGGCCCGGTGGTTGTGCCGGAAGGGACCGGCTGGCGGGTTATGGCGGCTGGACCGACCACCTCCATCCGGGAGGAACCCTACATGGCGACGATTATCGCGGAGCAGGGTGTACGGGTCATCATCGGGAAGGGCGGCATGGGCGCGAAGACCCAGGCGGCCTGTATCGAACGGGGTTGCGTCTATCTTCAGGCGGTCGGTGGCGCGGCGGCGCTTCTGGCGAAACGGATCAAACGGGTCGAGGATGTCTATCTGCTGGATGCGTTCGGTGCGACCGAGGCCATGTGGCGGCTGGACGTGGAAGGGCTTGAGGCCGTGGTCGGAATCGATACGGTGGGGGGACATGTGTTCGAGTCGGTCAAGGCCGCTTCCGCCGCGCGGTTGGCGGAGTTGACGGGCCGGAACGGCTGATCTCGGCCCGGTCTGGGAGGAGGAGAGTTGTCATGCGGATTGTGTTTATGGGATCATCACAGGCGTCAGCGGCCACGTTGCGCGCGATTCTGAAGTCACCTTTTCTGAAGGTGGTTGGGGTCGTCACGCAGCCGGACCGGCCTTCGGGACGGCACCGGAAATTGACGCCGTGCCCTTGCAAAGCCTACGCGGAAGAGCGAAAGCTCTCCCCGATCATCACGCCCGAAAAGGTGAACGATCCCGCTGTGGTCGAGCAGATCCGCTCGCTCAAGCCCGATGTCATCGTGGTGGTCGCGTTCGGTCAGATCCTCAAAAAAGAGCTTCTGGAGATGGCGCCGCACGGTTGTATCAACGGCCACTTCTCCCTCTTGCCCAAGCACCGCGGGGCCGCGCCGGTCCAGGATGCGATCCTCTCCGGCGACGAGGTTACCGGGGTCACTATTATGCGGATGGATGAGCAGATGGATACGGGCGATATCCTTCTGACCGCTATTGAGCCGATCTGTTCGGATGACTCCGCCGGCGAGTTGATGGACCGGTTGGCGATCCTTGGCGCGGTCACCATGTCCAAGGCGCTCAAGCTGATGGTTGTAGGTCAGCTGAAACGGATTCCGCAGGACCATTCCATCGCCACCTATTCCAGAAAGATGCTCAAGACGGATGGCTTGATCGACTGGTCGCGTCCCGCCAAGGAGATCAACCGAACCATCCGCGCCTTCGATCCGTGGCCCGGCGCCTACACCTTCCGTCCCAAACACCTCTGCCGACCGGGTACGTCGGGGCGCGTCAAAATCCTTGAGGCGCATGATGTGCCCGAACTCATGGATGATTTCCCGGATGTCCAACCCGGTGCCATCTGCCTGATCTCCCCGATGGGCCCCATTGTCAAAACGGGGAAAGGGGTGATCGCCCTGATCTCGTTGCAGCCGGACGGTAGCCGTCCGATGGACGGTAAATCGTTTCTGAACGGCTACCCGATGCATATCGGAGACCGCTTCGTTTCAAATCCTGACGAAGAATAAAATAGGAGTATCCATGAAAACGTTATGGTTCGTGTTCGTAGGTGTTCTGCTTCTCTTTAGCGGCTGCAAGACCAATCCGGTTTTGGTTGAGCCGACTTGCCAGGTTTCGGTGATGTCTGATCAGATGGAGGTCATGAAGAAAGCGATCATCAGGGCCGCGACCCGTCGGAGGTGGAGTGCGGTTGAACTGAAGCCCGGTGCGATCCATTGCACATTGCTGAACCGGACGCATGAGGTTCAGGTGGATGTCATTTACACGGAGAACAATTTCACAATCCGTTATGCGAATAGCCAGGATATGGATTACGATCCGGCGAAACGGACGATCAACCGTAAGTACAACCAATGGGTCCGGAATCTGGAAAAAGAGATTCTTATTCAAATCAGCCGGTCTTCCCTTTAACGGTCTCTTGTGAATGATGCAGCCCGATGACTATGCGTTGATGGATAGCGGGAACGGACGGAAGCTGGAGCGGTTCGGCCGGTATGTCCTTTCCCGTCCCTGTTCCCAGGCAGTCTGGAAGCCGACTCTTCCCGTCTCGGGTTGGGAGGCCGCCAACGCCTCATTCGATCGGGAGGAGGGGAATCGGTGGCATCACCGTTCCGCCTTGCCGGATCACTGGACGATCACGGCGGCGGGGATCCGGTTCAAGTTGTCGGGAACGGATTTCGGTCACCTCGGTATCTTCCCTGAGCAGCGTGAACAGTGGCGGTGGATCCGGAAGCGGGTTTCTGAGGCGTGTGCGGCGCGGGACAAACCGGTACGGGTGTTGAACCTTTTCGCCTATTCGGGCGGCTCGACACTGGCGGCGGCGCTCGGCGGTGCGGAGGTCTGCCATCTGGACGCCTCCAAAGGGATGGTGCAGTGGGCGCGTGACAACGCCGCGTTGAACGGGTTGTCGGATCATCCAATTCGATGGATCGTCGATGATGCCCATAAGTTTCTCTGCCGCGAGGTCCGCCGGGAACGGCGGTATGACGCCTTTATCCTTGATCCGCCGACCTTCGGGCGAGGGCAGAACAACGAATTGTACAAGATTGAGAACGACCTGCCCGAGACGTTGGCCCTCTGCCGCAAACTGATGAGCGATCATCCGCTCTTTGTCCTGTTGAGCGCCCATACGCCGGGGTATTCGCCGGTTGTGCTCGGTAACGTTCTGCGCCAGGCGGTTCCGGCGGGCGGTGCGCTCGAAACCGGCGAGATGCTTCTGACCGGCGAAGCCGATGTCTTGCCGACCCCCAGCGGGGCCTTCGCGCGGTGGTCGGTGTAAGACGGCCGTAGGTTTCCCCGTGACCATGTGTCGGGCAATCGGGAGATGGCCTCTCTCTTTCGCCGGATATAAATAGGACGAATGGTGCGGATGGGCACTGACGCGTGTTTTTCTCCCTTTCTTTCTTGGCATAGGGAAGGGGGTTCAGTACAATCATGGAAACCATTTGGGAAGGAGAGGCGTTCAGTTATGGCAAATGAATTGGATGAGTTGTCGGGTCCTGTGAATGGCGCGGGACGGGATGTCAATGTGATCGAGAAGCAGTTGCCGGTCAAGATCGGGTTCGGATCGGTTCTGTTTGAGATTCTGCTGTGGTTGCTCTTCATCATTCCCGGTTTGGTCTTCCTCTTCAAGAAGATCAATGCACGGAACTATTTCCGGAAGCTCCAGCAGAAACTTCAGGCGGACGCCTCCCAAATCGACAACTATCTGGAACAGCGGGTCCAGATTCTCCAGAACGTGGCGCCGCTGGTGGCCAAGGCGATCGATCTGGACAAGGATGTGATGAAGTCCGTGGCGGCTTTCCGTGGCGGACACCTGCCGGACCAGGCGCGGAACGAGGTCTCCAACCAGATCGACGCCTCCTTCGCGCGGCTCTTTCCGCAGGTCGAGGCGTATCCCGACCTGAAGGCCCATGCGGCGATCGCCGACGCGATGCAGCAGAACAGCTATCTCCAGAAGGAGATCACCGCCGCGCGCGCGGTCTACAACGATACCGTTGCGCAGTGGAATTCCGATATCTTCGATTGGCCGACGCGGATGATCGTCGCGGCACGGGCCGGGTATACGACGCGCATCCCGTTTACGGCTTCCGCTGAGACCAAAGCCCAGGCCCGGGGTACCTTCTTTTGATCGAAACGGTCTATGAGCCGCTAAAGCGTTATCGGGACGCATACAAAGACGCCTTCGCGCAACATACGCGTGAGGCGTTTCAGACGTTATTGACCGCATCGGAGGTCGATCCCTCGAAGAACAGTCAGCAGATAGCGGCCATCGACCGGCTGAGTGACCATATCCAGCAGAAGGAGGGGAGCAAATCCGGCTGGGGCTGCCTCACCACCGGGCTGATTGTCGCGGGCATCTGCGCGTTCCTGTTCGCGGGTTACCTCTTTTTCGGCGAGGATGGCGTGGCCGACGATCCGGAGGGGGAGAAAACCACCCTTGCCCTTTCGGCGCTCGGGATCGGAGTGATCACGTTCTTCCTCTACTTCTCGTGGGGCAGACCCCGTTACCGCAGGGTCTGCCAAGCGATCGCCGAACTCTCCCGTACGCGGGAGGAGAAGGTAGAGGAGGCGAAGGAGCAGATGTTGCCGTTGAACCGCCTGTATGAGTGGGATATCACAACCCGCCTCATCGAACAGACGGTTCCCCGGATCCACTTCGATCCCTTCTTCAGCGAGGAGCGGCTGGAGGAGTTGATCACCTCGTTCGGATGGGACAACACCTACAATGAGGACAAATCGATCCTCTTCGCGCAGAGCGGCGAGATCAACGGGAATCCCTTTGTCTTCAGCGAGGCGCGGATTCAGGAGTGGGGGACCAAAACCTACACCGGCCATCTGACGATCCATTGGAGCGAGGATGTGGAAGACAGCGAGGGTAACACGCACACCGTCCACCGTTCGCAGACGCTCACGGCGGAAGTCGTCAAGCCGATTCCGGAATATACGGCGCAACGGCTTCTGATTTATGGCAACGACGCGGCCCCCAACCTCACCTTCACACGCACGCCCTCGGCCATCTCTTCGCCGGATACCGGTTTCTTTGCCAAGATGAGAAAAAAGCGGGAGATTAAGAAACTCCGCAAGTTCTCCCGGAATCTCGACGACGAATCGCAGTACACGATGATGGCGAATGAGGAGTTCGAGGCGCTGTTCAATACCGTTGACCGCGACAACGAGGTGGAGTTCCGCCTCCTGTTCACCGCGCTCGCCCAGCGTCAGATGCTGGATTTGGTGAAGGACCGGACGGTGGGGTTCGGGGATGACTTCACCTTCATGAAGCTGAAAAAGATCAACATCATCCAGGCGAAACATCTTGACGGTTTTCCCCTGACCACCGATCCGAGCCGGTTCTTCGACTATAACCTTGAGCGGGCCGCCCAGACCTTCCAAAAGGAGAATGAAGCCTACTTCAAACACATCTACTTCGCCTTCGCGCCCTTACTTTCCATTCCGCTCTATCAGCAGATTCGCAGCCACCGGACGATCTATCAGGATGTGATCCCGAAGGCTTCCTTCTGGGAGCATGAGTCCGTGGCCAATTATTACGGGGATGACCGGTTCAAGCATCCGGACTGTGTGACGCGCACGATCCTGAAGACGGAGATCACCGAGCGCCATGACGGCATGACCGATCTGGCGGTGAGTTCCTACGGGTTCCGCGGGGTGAAACGGACCGATTATGTGCGGGTCTGGGGCGGGGACGGCAACCGGCATGACGTTCCCGTCGAATGGACCGAATACCTTCCGGTGAAACGGGTTTCCAAACTCTCGGTCGCCGAGCAGAAAGGAGTTTCCTTTGCCGATTACCGGCAGGCGCTGGCCGAATCGACCCCCGAGATGTGGCGTGAGCGGTTCCGCGCCTGGAGCGCCGATCCGACCCATGCGCGATTTCGCCGTTCCATCGTTTCGTGGTGACCGCGCCGTTTAATGCGCTTCCAGCCAGTTTCTGCCGGTGCCCACGCTGACCTCCAGCGGCACACCGATTTCCATCGCATGGGCCATCACATCCCGCGCGAGGGCACAGACGGTGTCAGCCTCCTCCAGGGGCGCGTCGAAGAGAAGTTCGTCATGGATCTGGAGCACCATGCGGGTCTTGAGGTGACGGGCCTTCAGCTCGTCATGCATCCGGATCATCGCCAGCTTGATCAAGTCTGCGGCGGAACCCTGAACCGGTGTGTTGATGGCGTTGCGCTCCGCCGCCTGCCGGGCGGTGGCGTTGCGGGAACGGATGTCGGGCAGGGGACGGCGCCGGCCCATCAGCGTCTCGGCGTATCCCTTCTCACGGGCATCCTCGATCGCCTTCGTCATAAAGGTCTTGATGTCAGGGTACTGGGCGAAGTAGGTTTCGATCAGATCGGCGGCGGCTTTGCGGGAAACGTTCAGCCGTTGCGCGAGACCGAAAGCCGAGATGCCGTAGATGATGCCGAAATTGACCATCTTGCAGGCGGAACGCATTTCGGGGGTGATCAGTTCGGGCATCATGCCGTAGACGCGTGAGGCGGTCTCCAGATGGATGTCGGCGCCGCGATTGAAGGCGTCGATCATGTGCGCGTCATGGCTCATGGCGGCCATCATCCGCAGTTCGATCTGGGAGTAGTCGGCGGAGATCAGGACATGGCGGTCGTCCTGCGGGATGAAGGCGGCGCGGATACGCTGCCCCCGTTCGGTCCGGACCGGGATGTTCTGGAGGTTCGGATCGGAGGAGGAGAGCCGTCCGGTTTCTGTGAGCGCCTGGGCGAAGTTGGTATGGACACGTCCCGTCTCGGGATCGATACAGGCGGGAAGTTTGTCCACGTAGGTCGATTTGAGCTTGCTGCAGGCGCGATAGTCCAAAATGAGTGGGATGATGGGATGACGGTCCTGCAACCGTACCAGCACATCCTCGCTGGTGGAGTATTGGCCGCTGGCGGTCCGGGCGGCGTTGGGGTCGAGTTTCAGGACATCGAAGAGGATTTCGCCCAACTGTTTCGGGGAGGCGGGATTGAAATTACCGCCGCCCAATTCCCGGATTTTGATCTCCTGATCCAACAGTTCTTTGTCCAGTTCCTTGCCGTAAATCTCAAGCGCCCGGGCGTCGATCTTGACCCCCGCGCTCTCCATGTCGAGCAGGACGGAAATGAGCGGCTCCTCACACTGTTCCAGGGTCCGCAGACAACCCGCCTCTTCCGCCGCCTTGCGCAGGACGGCATCGAGTCGGAAGGTGACATCGGCATCCTCGGCGGCGTAGTCGCAGATCTCCTCCGCCGTGAGGTCGCCCATGTTGCCCTGTTCAACGCCCTTCTTCTTCTCGCCGATCAGCTGGGTGATCGGAATCGGATCGTAATTCAGATATTTGCGGGCGAGATAGTCCATGCCGTGACGGTCGGCGGAGTCCAACACATAGTGGGCGAGCATGGAGTCGTGCAGCGGGGGAACGATCTCGATTCCGTATTGGCGGAGGATGGTGAGGTCGAATTTGGTGTTGTGGCCGATCTTGACCTTGCCGGGATCTTGGAAGATGGGGCGAAAGCGCGCGAGGAGTGCGCGGCAGGCATCGCGGTCGGTCGGCGCCTGGACATACCAGGCGCGACCGGGCGCGGTCGCGAAGGAGAAGCCGACCAACCGGTCATGGCGCGGGTCGAGTCCCGTTGTCTCGGTGTCGAAGGCGAAGGCGTCGGCCGCCTCAAGGGCCTTGATCAGTTCGGTGACCGCCTCATCCGTCTGGACGCAGGTGTAGGTGTGCGGAATCTGAGCAATGGTCTGGTAGGTGACCTCCGGCGTCGCGCGTTCGTTTAGATCTTCTCCCAATAGTCTCTTTCCGGTGGCGAAGAGTTCGTAATGGCTCAGGACCTTGCGGAGGGCAGGAACGTCGGGTTTGGCGAGCGCGAGATCGTCAAGTGCGACCGCGAGGGGAACATCGGTCCGGATGGTCGCGAGGAAACGGCTCTGCCGCGCGCTCTCGGCACCCTCCGCCACCTTGTCGGCGAGTTTGCCCTTGAGTTCGCTGGCATGGGCCAGAATGTTCTCCAGGGTGCCGTATGTCTCCAGCAGGGTGGTGGCGGTTTTCTCCCCGACACCGGGAATGCCGGGGATGTTGTCGGCGGTGTCGCCCGCCAGACCGAGGTAGTCGATCATTTGGGAGACGGAGGTCAAATGCCAATGTTCGCAAACTTCTTTTTCGCCGTAAATCTCGGCGGGGGCGGGTCCCTTGCCGGGACGGAAGAGGAACGTGGAGGGACCGACCAGCTGGGCGGCGTCCTTGTCGGGGGTAACGAGATAGGTTTCCCAATCCGCGTGCTGTGCGGCGAGGCGGGCGAGGGTACCGATCACGTCATCCGCCTCATATCCCTCCACGCGGATGATCGGGATCCGCAGGGCGTTAGCCAGTTCGATCGCCATCGGGATCGAGGCGGCGAGATCCTCCGGCATCTTCTGGCGCTGGGCCTTGTAGGCGGGAAAGGCCTCGTGCCGGAAGGTCGGCTTGGTCGAGTCGAGGGCGAGCGCCACATGGGTGGGTTGGTAATCCGAAAGGATCTGGGCCAGACTGTTGGCGAAACCGGTCAGGGCGGAGGTGACGATGCCGGTGGAGGTCTTTCGCGGGTTCTTCAAAAAGACGAAGTGTCCCCGGTAGAGCAGCGGCATCACGTCGATCACGAACAGTTTGTTTTTGGCCATAGGGTTTCTCCTCGTCAGGCGGTCTTTACAGAAGGGCGTCGTTCAGCAGCGTGAGGGCGAAGGCGACCGCCTGTTGGCGGACCGCCGCCCGGTCTCCGCTGAAGATCCGTTTGAAGGTTTCCGTGCGGGTGGGGGTGGCGAGACCGAAGTGGACCAGTCCGACAGGCTTATCGGGCGTGCCGCCGCCCGGTCCCGCGATCCCGGTGATCGAGACTGCGAAATCGGCCTGCATCAACCGTCGTACACCCTCCGCCATCGCGGCGGCACACTCGGAACTGACCGCCCCGACACGGTTCAATGTCTCTTCCGGGACACCGAGGATACGGTTCTTAATACGGTTGTCGTAACTGACGACACCGCCGAGAAAACAGGCCGACGCGCCCGCCACGGCAGTCAGTGCGCCCGCGACCAGCCCGCCCGTGCAAGACTCCGCGCAGGTTAGCCGATATCCCTTCGATGTGGCGCGCGCGATCACCGATTCCGCCGTACTCTCAATCGTTTTCTCCATCGCGTTCTCCGGAATTGGATAAGCTGGTTTTCGAGCGTTTCCAGATGATCTAGATTCGCTGGAATCCATTTTCCCCACTCAAGATCTTTCCCACCCTCGCCAGTTCCGACAGACCCCAGGCTTGGGCGCTGCAGCCGCGCGCGAAATGGGGCGCGTCGCCATCGTAAATCTCCGCGATGTGGCAGAGGCAACCGTTCGACCGGATCGGTTCCGCGGCGGAGGCCAGCAGGGAGGCATACGGGGCGCGGGCGGCATCGCCATACAGGACAAAGGCCGCTTCGGCGAAGAGCGGGAAGGTCCACGACCACGCCGTGCCGTTGTGGTAGGCCGGTTTGCGGGAGGTGTCTTCATCGCCCCGGTAGTGTCCCCGGTAGGGGCGGTGCGGATCGTTCAGTAACGCGCCATCCCGCCAGATGCCCATGTCCGCTTCGACCGGACGGTCGGCCAGTGACCGGATCGCGCCGGGGATCAGCAGTTGTTCCGTGACGGCGAGGATGGATTCGGCCAATCGGCGGTCGGGCAGGACCTTAAGGGTGACCGCCAGAAGCTGGTTGGGACGGATCGCGTCCTCCGGCGCCGCCTGTGCTGCGGGTGTGCCCGGTTGGGCGCGGAGCGCGTCATAGAGGCCTCCGCCCGGCATCGCGAAGAGACAGCAGAGGAAGGTAGCGGCTTTTTCGGCCAGCGCGGCCCACTCGCCGTTGATCCGGCGCGCGGCGAGGCGGAGCGCGGCGATCCACAACGCCTGAATTTCGACCGGATAGCCCTCACGCGGGGTTCCCGCCGGATAGTTGGTGTCCATCCAGGTGAAGTGGGGGGGGCTGAAGATCAGCCCGCTCTCGGGATCCATCCGGACACCGTTGGGCGTGCCGTCCCGATAGTGGGCGAGAATCGATTCAATGACGGCGCGGAGGGGACGGTGGCCGCAGGGGGCGGTCAGTACCCTCTCTTCGCCGATCCGCTCGATCAGGTCTTCCGAGGCGATGCAGAACCAGAGCGGCGCGTCGGAGGTGTCGCGGTTACCGACCGTATTGCCGTGGATGATGTTGGGCAGGGTGCCGTTCTCCTCGAACCGTCCGAACTCCTGTAAGATCGCCAGCGCGTCATCGGTCCGGCCGTCGGCAATCAGGCCGCGCAGGACGATCAGGGTGTCGCGGCCCCAATCCAAAAACCATGGATAACCGGCGATGACCGTCTTGAAGGCGTCTCGTTTGACCACGAAGAGCGAGAGCCCCTGGGAAACCGCTTCGGCAAGGGGAAACGGGTCTTGGCGCGCCGGTTGATCGGTCATGGGATGGAAGGCGCGGTCCGCGCCGACGCCACCGACCAGGGCGCTTGAATCGCCGCCTTTGAGGGTCAGGTCAAACCATCCCGGACTGTAAAGATCACTGGAATCGCCGAGGCCGCGTTCCGACTCCTCCGGATGGGGAAGGGAGTAGCGCCATTCGTTTCCGGGATGAAACTGTCCGCCTTTCAGAAAGATACCAAGATCGGGGAGCGCCCCCGGAAGATCAAACCGGAAACCGTCGGATTCCGCCCGGATCGCCGCCGGAAGCGCCTGTTCCGCGCCCAGATAGGCTTTTGTCTTCGCGTGGAAGGAGCGCCATTCAATGTGGGGGCGGAGGATGACGGTGATTTCGTCTTCGGCGGGAAGCGCGTCGGGGGCGGTCTCGCGGGAGACGGTTAACCGGACGCGGTTTTCGGCCGGGGCCATGTCGAGACGGAAACGGATCGGGACCCAGTGGCCCATGCCGCACGGCACCTTGAAGGACCACTCGGCAAAGCGGCCCGCCGGGTCGGCGGCGAACCGGGCGAGGCAGGCGGCGGTGATCTCTTGCGAATAACCGCGGTGGCGGACCCAGGCAAGACAGCGCGTCCAAAAGATGAACTTGTCGGCCGGGACGTTGGGATCGGGATTGACACCCAGCAGGCAGTCGTATTGGCTGCGGACCTTTCCCCATGCGGCTCGAACATACGCCATCGCCCCGGCGCCGTTTGAAAGGACGGCGTGGAAGGGTGAGAAGGCTCGCGCGGGTTGCGGGGATGCACCTGAGCAACGGGCCAGATCGGACCGGACGTCATGCCCGGAAACGAACGGGGAGACCGTCACCACTTCCGCCGGGGGAAGGATAAGCAGTTCGGCGGTTTCCCGGCGGGTACCGTCGGGCAGATGGCGGGTCAGCGTCAAGCGCCGGTATTCGCCGGAACCGTCGGGAGGATTGACGAGCCGGGGTGTCGGCAGATAGAGGAACCATGCGCCCGAATCGAGCGGGATGGCGTCTCCCGAGGTGACCTGGCCGTTGGCGGCCGTGAGTTCGGCGTGGAAGGGAACCTCCGCCTCCAGAAAGAGGAGGAATCCGTCCGGCACGGGAACGGTCCTGTGGAGGTCTTGGGGCGCGGTCCAATGGACGCAAGGTGCGAAACCGGTTTCATTCATCGCCGCGCAAAAAGCGGAGGGATCACGGGTCAGTTGCCGGCCGAGATCGTCGGGGTCGAACGCCTCTGGATTCTCCTCCCGCTCGCGGAGGCGGAGCAGGGCTTCGCGGATCCGCATCGCCATCAGGTTCCGGCACTGGCGGACAACCGCCTGGGGGGTAACGGAATCGGAGGGTGTGAAGCCGGAACCGTGCGGCGCGAGGCAGAGGACCGCGCCGGGGGGGAGATCGAAATCGGCGTGGCCGTGGAGGTCGATGGTCTCGCCGCTGAGCAGATCATCCGCGACCGGATAGGGGAAGGCGTCCGATGCCCAGTGGACGGTCTGCATGCCGCCGCAATCGAGATTGACCAGAATCAGAAGGGGCGCGTCCGTACGTTCCCGAAGGACCGCGAGGACATTTCCGCCGCCATGCTGGATCATCCGCAGGTGGGTGCCGGGATGGAACGAGGGATGTTCGGCGAGGAGGGCGTTAAGCCGTGCGATCGCCTGCACCTGGTTGTCCGGCGCGTCCCAGTTGAGGGATGAGGAACCGTGGACGTCGATTTTCTCGGTGGCGAACCACTCGACGCCGTTCGCCATTCCGAAGGCGCCTTCATTGGAGAGCAACGCCGAGAGCGCGACGCGCATCCGAGCATAGGTCTGCCCCTTCGCGGCGAGGCGGTTGTTGTCATGCGTCTCCGCGAAGTGGATCAGGGGGCCGAACCGTTCCGACCGTTCGATCGCTTGGGGCAGGTACCACTCCATCGCTTCACGGTTTTCAGTCTGGAAAAGTTCAGAGTAGGCCCAGTTGAGGTTGGCGTCGGTGAGGAGCTGTTCGGTGGTCTCCAGTTTGCCGCCAAGCCCTTCCAGCAGGAAGACCGTATCGGGGTATGCGGCGCGGATCCGGGCGACAATATACCGCCAGGTTTCGATCGGGATCATGTAGCCTGCGTCGCAACGGAAGCCATCAACCCCCTGCCGGCACCAGAAGAGGAAGACATCGGCCATGTAGGTTCTGAGCCCGGGATCGGTATAGTCGAGTTCGACCAGATCCTCCCATGTCACGCCCCATGCGCCGGGCGACTTGAACGCGCCGTCATCCCGGTGGCGATACCATTCGGGATGATGGATCTGGAGCGTCGCCGCCCAGCCGGTATGGTTGGCGGGAAGGTCTAGGTAAAGTGTCGCGCCCCGGCGGTGGACCGCGTCCACCAATTCGCGGAACTGGTCCAGCGGTGTGACATGGGGATCAAAGACCGCCAGGGCGGGGTCGACGGAGAGGAAATCCAGCGCGGCGAAGGGGCAGCCGTACCGACCCATCCGCGCGAAGGTGGTGGGGGTTGGGAAGATCGGCAACAGCTGGAGGATCCGGAACCGGAGGGTTCCGAGGATGGTGTCGAGACGGCCGATCAGGTCGCGGAAGGTCCCCGACGGGGGAATGACGGTATAACCCGCCCGGTCGAGTTCCGCCAACTCCTGATCGGGGCGCGGGCTGCCGGGTCCGAACTGCCGCACGAAGGCAGTGTACATCGTGTTGGCGCAGAGGGTGTGGGACGGCTCGACCTTGAACTGAAGGTTCCCCCCGTCCGGCCAGAGCGGCACCGTCTCACCTTCCGGGAAGAAGCAGGCCTTGCCCGCGAACAGCCCAACCTCCGTGAGGGGAATCCGGATGGTGTAGCGTCCGGGTGCCTCTTCCCGCATCGGGAGGTCGTGCCATTCACAGGCGAGAACCGGCTCGTCCGACTCGGTGCTTTCGATCAACTCCTGACGCCGGATCGCCGCCCGGCCGATGGTGGTTCTGAAAACCGCGCGGCCGGGTCGGGCGGGCTGGACGGTCAGCGAAATCGCGAACAGATCGCCCGCCCATTGCAGATGGAACGATCCGGGTTGGGGGAGTTGCGTCAACATGGCTGTTACGGTTTCCGGCTGAACGAGTAGGGAGCGTCATCCGGCGAGGTGCCTCGCGCGGTGTTCGGTTTGGCCCCCATGACCACATCCATCGTCGCGCCCTGACGGAGGGTCTCCAGCGTCAGGAAGTTTTTCCCATACGGTTTCCCGTTGAGGGTGGCGGATTGGATGAAACGCTCGCCCGAGGCGGCTTGCGGGGCGTTGATGACCAGCCGCTTCCCGTTCGGGAAGGAGACGGTCGCCTTCGGGAACATCGGGGCGCCCATCACATACTCGCCGCTGCCCGGACAGACAGGGTAGAAGCCGAGGGCGGACCAGACGTACCAGGCGGAGGTCTGGCCGTTGTCCTCGTCGCCGCAATAACCGTCAGGGGTCGGGGTGTAGAGCCGTTCCATCACCTCGCGGACCCAGTACTGGGTCTTCCACGGCTCGCCCGCGTAGGCGTAGAGGTAGATCATGTGCTGGATCGGTTGGTTGCCGTGCGCGTACTGACCGAAGTTCATGATCTGCATCTCGCGGATTTCATGGATGACCCCGCCGTAGGCCGACTCGTCAAAGTCCGGTTTCATCGCGAAGATGTCGTCCAGCTGCTTGACGAAAGCTTCCCTGCCGCCCATCAGATCGATCAGTCCCTGGATGTCGTGGAAGACCGACCAGGTGTAGTGCAGACTGTTGCCCTCGGTGAAGTCGCCGCCCCACTTGAGCGGGTTAAACTTCGGGTCAAAGGTGCCGTCCTTATTCCGTCCGGCCATCAGCTTGAATTTCGGGTAGAAGAGGTTTTTGTAATTCTGGCACCGTTTGGCGTAGAGGTCGATCTCCTCCTTCGGGCGTTTCAACGCCACCGCGATCTTCCAAATGCACCAGTCGTCATAGGCGAATTCGAGGGTGCGGGCCGCGCTCTCCGGCACGCCGACATCGCGCGGGATGTAGCCGAGGGTGTTGTAATGCTCATGGCCCCACCGCCCGACGCAACGGAGGTGCGGGCTGGGATGGACGTTGTTGGCGCCATGCAGCATCGCCTCATACAGCTTCTCGATGCTGTACCCGCCGCGCGCGCCGGTCAGCCATGCGTCCGCCACAACCGAGGCCGAGTTGTTGCCGACCATACAGCCCCGGTGACCCGGACTGGCCCACTCCGGCAGCCAGCCGCTCTCCTTGTAATAGTTTTCGAGACTGGCGGTCATCTTCGCGTTCATCTCCGGATAGACGAAGTTCAGCAGCGGGAAGAGAGAGCGGAACGTGTCCCAGAAGCCGGTGTCGGTGAAGTAGTAGCCGGGTTCGATCTTGCCGTTATGCGGGCTGTAGTGGACCGGCTTGCCTTCCGCGTCGATCTCATAGAGGCGGCGCGGGAAGAGGAGGGCGCGGTAGAGGCAGGTGTAGAAGGTTCTGAATTGGTCTACTGTCCCGCCCTCGACGCTGATGCGGCCCATCGTCTCGTTCCAGACGGCCTGGCCCTTCGCGCAGACGGCGTCGAAATCGTCGTTGCCGAGCTCGTTCAGGTTGCGGGCCGCCTGTTCCTCGCTGATGAACGAGGAGGCGACGCGGACATGGAGCCGATCGCCTTTGGCGGTCGGCGCGAATTTGACGATCGCCCCGACGTGGTTATCCTTCAGCTCCGTCACGCCGAGCTGGATGCTCTTGTCCTTCCAGACTTTCGCGTCGGCGAAAGGACGGTCGAATTGGAGGACGAAGAAGTTTTTGAAGTTTTCTGTCACGCCACCGCTGTTGCGTGTGCTGTAGCCGACGATCTGCCGTTTTTCGGGGACGAGACGGATGAACGATCCCTTGTCGAAGGCGTCCACAACGAAGTAGGGCTGATCGGTCTGGGGGTAGGTGACGCGGATGATCGCCGCCCGTTCGGTCGGGGTCAGCTCGACAGTCGTGTCATGGTCGGCCAGATAGACCCGGTAGTAGTAGGGGAGGGCCTTCTCGGCCTTGTGGGAGAACCAGCTCGCACGCTCGTTCTGGTCGAAGACCGGTTTTCCGGTGACGGGCAGGATGGAGAACTGGCCGTAGTCGTTGATCCA
>DBXN01000088.1:34136-34329 GCA_002309585.1 Verrucomicrobia bacterium UBA1211 | reverse complement strand
ACGGCGCCGATCCCGACACGCTGCGCATCCAGACGGATCCCTCGAGGGCGGGTTCCTTTGAGAACGCGCTGGTGGAGGTCAGCGCGGACGGGCGGGTCTGGTTCGCGTTCAGGGCGGGGCCCTACGCCGATTCATCCATGCCCACGCTCGGCCGCGTGTATGACCGCGCGAATCCCGACACCTCGCTTTTCGC
>DBXN01000088.1:33867-34088 GCA_002309585.1 Verrucomicrobia bacterium UBA1211 | reverse complement strand
GCCTCCTGCGCGGGATTGACGCTGGGCGAGCTGTGCCGGCGGTACAACGGTAGCGCGGGGGGAACGGGCTATGACATCTCCCGGTTCGATCTGCCAAAGGATGAGAAGGGCCGCAAGTGGTTCAAATATGTGCGCATCTCCTCGATGGATTCCGGGGAGGTTGACGATGAGGGCTATCCGGTATGGACCCAGCCCGAGGTCGATGCCGTGGCCGATGTGGC
>DBXN01000088.1:0-33853 GCA_002309585.1 Verrucomicrobia bacterium UBA1211 | reverse complement strand
TGCGGCCATTTCGCATGGGATACGGCGTATCAGGATGAGACGTATACCGATGCCGCATACGAGGGGGAGCCCTTCGCCCGCAATGTCACCGGGATTGATGCGCTTTCCGCGAACGGCGTGAAGAACGGCGTCAATGCGGCGCTGGGTGTCGCGCCGGATGATCCCGATCCGCTGGCCTTCACCATCGGCGCCTTTACGGTCGGCGAGTCCTTCGCCACCTTCGACCTGTTCTCCAAAGCGCCGTTGGACGCGGCGGCGCCGCTCATCCGCATCGGCGGGAAAGAACGGCTGGCCGACCGCCGCTGGACCTACGAGACACCGTTCTTTGAGGGGTCCTCGCGGGATGAGCAGACGGGGCTCTGGCGGAACACCTTCCGCCGGTCGCTGGCGGACGGATCGCACTTCTTTAACCTCTCGGTTTCGGACTGGTAGGGGGCAGCGCTGAGGGTTGGGGGGAACANNGCGACATGCCGTCACGCTTCCCCTCTTCCGAGAGCGTTCCGTTATTCTGGTAAACCGCGGAATGCACACGCAGGTTGATTCGGCGGCGGGAATATGCCATACTATCCCCGTTGTATCCTTTCATCCGCGCAGGTGCGTTCGATGGGTTTCGGCAGGCCGTGCGGCCTGGCCCGCGAACGGCGCGAAGAAGGTTCAGCATCCGTTCCGGTTAAACAGCGCCATGAAAAACGTATTTGTCTGTCTTGTTCTCGCTTCTCTTTCGGTTCTGGCCGCCGAACCGTTGCCCGACACCTTCGAAGAGATGGTGCCGATGCCGGACGGCACGAAACTCTACACCTACGGTATCCGGCCCGCGCCCGGCGTGAAGTGCCCGATCGTGATCCAGCGCAATCCGTATGTGAAGGAGCAGCCCGTTGACCGCGCGGCTTTCGCCAACAGCCAGCGCGGTAATCTGGCGCGCGGATACGCCTACCTCATCCAGCACTGCCGCGGCTGCGGCATGAGCGAGGGCGACTGGGTCGCCTACGAAAGCGAGCGCACCGACGGGCTCACGCTTCTCGACTGGGTGCGGAAACTTCCATGGTATAACGGCGAGATCTTCCTTGAGGGCGGCAGTTACCTCTCCAGCGTCCACTGGGCCTATCTCGACACCAACCCGCCGGATGTGAAAGGGGCTTGCCTCGCCATCCAGGAGGTTGACCGCTATAACCTCATCTACCGCAACGGGTTCTTCAAGATCGGCCTCCACGGCAACTGGTTCGTCGATGGCTACAAGAAGAAAAACCACGCGTTGCAGCGCGACAAATCCGTCACGTTCGCCGATTTCCCGCTTTGCGACTTCCCCCGCCGCTACTGGGGTGAGGCGGTGCCGGCGCTCGACAACGTGATCGCCCATCCGCGCGCCGATGATCCGTTCTGGCGGTCACGCGCGCCAGGCAGTGGGGTGGACTACCGCCGCGCCCTGCTGGACTCCACGATGCCCATCCTTCTTCAGACCGGCTTCTATGACATCTATACCGAGGGCATCTGTGACATGTGGCGCGAAACTCCCTCCGCCCGGCGCGCGAACTGCGCCCTGCTGGTCGACGCCTACGACCACGGCGGGAATCTGGCCAAGGACATGAAGGGTACGCGCGGCGAGTTCCCCGGCGGCGCCCGGTGGAACGAAGGTGTCGCGCCAGTCGATTGGTTCGACTATTGCCGAACGGGCCGTCCCTGCGCGAAGGCCCTTCCCGGCCGTATGCGTTACTACGCCCTTTGGGAGAACCGCTGGGTCGTTGAGGAGTCGCTACAGGACGGCGCGCGGCGGATCGACCTGCCGCTCGGTACGGGCGAACGGACCTGGACGTATGACCCCAAGCGTTCCCTCCCCGAGTTTCCCGGTTCGGGCGGCATCTGTTTCGGCGGGATGCGGATCCAGCCGCAGCCCGGTTTTAGGGATGATGTGGTCTCGTTCATCCTGCCGCCCCAAACGGAGCAACTGGACGTGCGCGGGCGGATGCGCGCCAGCCTGGCTGTCACGAGCGATTGCGAGGACACCTGCTTCTACGTGCGTGTCAGCGTGCGGAAGGATGACGGCAAGTGGTATCTTCTTCGCGACGACATCACCTCACTCTGCGCGGACGGTTCCGACTACACGCCCGGAACGGAGAAGCGGATCGCCTTCCGCTTCGCGGACCATGCGTTCCGGCTGGAGAAGGGGGATTGCCTGCGCGTGGACGTGGCGAGCGCCTGCCGGCAGTTCGCGCCGCACGGGAATGTGAAGGGGTTACAGGCGACGGTGCGGGAACCCAAGGTAGCGCATAACGCTATCCGCGCGGAGGGTTCCATGCTCACGCTTTTCGTTCTGCCGTAGCGCCCGCAAGGACGGGGAACGGTCGCCGAACGTTCAACACAAAGCCAAATATTCCAACTCGTTCATTGCAAACGGGTGGGTATTATGCGATACTAATCTTTTCAAAAGACGGATTATCCATTTCCATTTCGGAGCATGAGTTGAGATGAATTTGATCAAGGCGATTTTTGGAACGAAAAACGATCGTGACGTGAAGCGTTTGCGGCCGATGGTGGCGAAGATCAACGCGCTGGAGAAGGAGTATCAGGCGTTGACCGACGAACAGCTGAAGGCGAAGACGCCGGAGTTCCGGAAACGGATCGCGGAAGGCGAGTCGTTGGATTCGATTTTGTGCGAGGCGTTCGCAACGGTGAAGAACGCCTGCCGCCGTCTGTGCGGGACGAAGCGGGAGGTGTGCGGCCACGACCTGATCTGGGATATGATCCCGTTCGATGTCCAGCTGATCGGCGGTATCGTTCTGCATCAGGGAAAGATTGCGGAGATGCAGACGGGCGAGGGCAAGACCCTGGTCGCGACGCTGCCCCTCTATCTGAACGCACTGGCGGGCAAGAATGTCCAGCTGGTCACGGTGAACGATTACCTTGCCCGCCGCGACGCGCAGTGGATGGGATTGGTGTATGAGTTTCTGGGATTGACGGTCGGGTGCATCCAGAACAACATGACCCCTTCCGAACGGCGTGCGCAGTACGCCTGCGACATCACCTACGGGACGAACAGCGAGTTCGGTTTCGACTACCTGCGGGACAACGGCATGGCGGTTGAGCCGTCGCAGGTGGTTCAGAACGGCCATCATTTCGCGATCGTTGACGAGGTGGACAGTATCCTGATCGACGAGGCGCGGACCCCGCTGATCATCTCCGGTCCGGCGGCGCAGTCCTCGACGGCGCAGTACATGGAGCTGAAGCCGCTGGTCGAGCGGCTCTACCGGGCGCAGAACGAGATCTGCAACCGTTTCGTCTCCGAGGCGAAGGAGCTGATCGCGAAGGGCGACAACGAGACCGCCATGCGCAAGCTCTACCAGGTCTACCACGGCATGCCCAAGCACAAGCAGTTCCTGCACATGATCGAGGAGGTCTCGGTGCGGAAACTGCATGAGCAGGTCGAGAACATGATGTTGACCGAGATGCGCAAGCAGGAGGCGCGCAGCCTGATGGAAGGGTTGCTCTTCTCGATTGACGAGAAGACCCGCGAGGTCGCCCTGACCGACCGGGGATGCGAGGTGCTGAATCCGCAGGATCCCGAGTTCTTCGTGATGCCGGATCTGGTTTCCGCGCTTTCGCAGCTGGATGGCGATACGACAATCACCGATGAGGAACGCGCCCACCGCCGGCAGAAGATCCAGAGCGATTTCATGATCCGGAGCGACCGGATCCACAATGTGGACCAGCTGTTGCGCGCCTACTGCCTCTATGAGCGCGATGTCGATTACGTGGTCCAGGAGAATCACGTCTATATCGTCGATGAGTTCACGGGACGTATCCTGCCGGGCCGCCGCTGGAGCGACGGGTTGCATCAGGCGGTTGAGGCGAAGGAGGGGGTTGAGATCGAGCGCGAAACCCAGACCCTCGCCACGATCACGATCCAGAACTATTTCCGCCTCTACAAGAAACTGGCCGGCATGACCGGTACCGCTGAAACCGAGGCGACGGAGTTCCATGACATCTACAAGCTGGATGTGGTGGTGATCCCGACCAACCGCCCGGTCCGCCGGGTTGACGGCAACGATCTGATCTACAAGACCCAGCGCGAAAAATACCGCGCGATCATCGAGGAGGTCGAACAGCGCCACGCCAAGGGCCAGCCCATCCTGTTGGGTACCGTCACGGTCGACACCTCCGAAATCCTGAGCCGCATGCTGCGGATGGCCAAAATCCCGCATAACGTCCTGAATGCGAAGAACCACGCCCGCGAGGCCGAGATCGTAGCGTTGGCGGGCCAGCCCGGTGCCGTGACCATCGCCACGAATATGGCGGGCCGCGGAACCGATATCAAACTCGGCGAGGGCGTGGTGTGGGTATCGCAGGATGTGATCAAGTCGCAGATGCAGTTGGACGGCAAATTCGAGAACAGCCACAAGTCGTTGCGGGATTTGCTGGTCGAGCGTCCCTGCGGCCTGCATGTGATCGGGTCGGAACGTCACGAGTCCCGCCGGATCGATCGCCAGTTGCGCGGCCGCTGTTCCCGTCAGGGCGACCCCGGTTCCTCCCAGTTCTACATCTCGCTGGAAGATCCGCTGATGCGCCTGTTCGGTTCGGACCGCATCTCGGGGATCATGACCCGCCTGGGAATGAAGGACGGCGAGGCGCTGGAGCACAAGTGGCTGAACCGTTCGGTGGAGACGGCGCAGCGCCGTGTGGAGCAGCAGAATTTCGCGATCCGTAAACGTACGCTGGAGTATGACGATGTCATGAACAAGCAGCGGACCGTCGTCTACGAGCTGCGCGGCGAGGTGCTGAACAGCGAGAGCGCGCACGGGTATGTGCTGGATGTCTTTAATGACTTGATCCTGACCCAGAGCGAGAAATACATGACGAGCGCCAAAGACTCCGACCCTGAGAGTCTGGTCGCATGGATGAGCGAGACCTTCCCGGTTGTGGTTCAGCCCGACGAACTGATCCCCATGAAGGGGGAGCCGGAGCAGGCGGCCGAGTTGCTCTACAAGCGCGTCGAAGAGGCTTATGAGCTGAAGTGTTCAATGGAGGACCAGCGGGTTCTCCCGATCATGGAACGGTCGATCTTCCTGGGTTGCATCGATCACCAGTGGCAGGATTACCTGCGCGCGATGGATGAGCTTCGCCATGGTGTGAACCTCCGCGCCTACGGGCAGCGCGATCCGCTGGTGGAGTACAAACGCGAGGCTTTCACGATGTTCGGGCAGCTGATGACCTCAATCAAAACCGAGATCGCCAGCTCCGTCTTCCGGGCGACTACCGTCCAAAATTTCGAGCGGATGGTGCGGAATTCGCGGCGGGTTCAGGAGGTCCATGCGGATCTCAATATGCTGGATACCGAGGAGAGCCATGAGCCGGTGCCGACCTCCATCCCGCTTTACGTCACGCCGCCGGATGCCGGATTCGAGGATGCGCCGGCGTCGGCGCCCGAGGCCGGCGGGCCGACGGGCGACGCGGTTCGGGACGACGCCGCGATGAGTTTTGACGCGATGCTCGCCGCGATGGACCAGGCGACGCAGGCACCTGTCCGGCCGGTCCGTCCGGGCGAGACGGTCGGGCGGAATGACCCGTGCCCGTGCGGGAGCGGGAAGAAGTATAAGAAGTGCTGCGGTAGGGGATTGTAAAACGGAAAGGAGTCTGGCATGACCCGTTCCTTCATTTCGCGACTCGTTTTATGGGGCGGCGTGATTTCGCTTCTGGCCGGGTGCCGCGGAGCATCCGAGCAGGCCGCTTTCCGAAAGGGGATCGCCGCCTATCAGGATAAGCGTTACAGCGAGGCGATCCGGTTGCTGACCGATGCCGCCCAAAGGATCACCGGTTCGGCGGAGCTTTACTACTATCTCGGTTCCGCCCGTTTGATGCAGGGCGAGTTGGATGCCGCATACGAGGCGTTCAATATCGCGCTCGACAGCGACGCGTCGCATGGGGAGTCGATGGCGGGGATGGGGGAGGTCGCTTTCCTCCGGGGGGAGTTTCCCAAAGCGCGCGGACTCTTTGAGCAGGCGTTGAAGTCGAAGTTGACCACCGATTCCGCGCGCGCGATGGCGCTGAACGGGTTGGCCCTGATCTATCGGGAAGGGATGGTCGATGAGCGGGGGCGGCAGAAGAAAGATCCCGCCCGCGCCCGGCTCTACCTGCTGAAGGCCCAGCGGGCATGTCCCACCTACGCGCCGACCTACTACAATCTCGCTTTCCTGTACAGCGAGGTTTATGAGTTGTACGAGGAAGCGGTGGATGAGTTCGGCCTCTATCTCCAGACTGCGGATAAGTCGGATCCCTACCGGGAGAAAGCGACCAACCACTCCAAGCGGATCACGATGCAGATCCGTAAGCAGAATGAGGAGAAGAATGCGGCGCCTCCGCCGACGCGGGATACCGAAACCGCCCAGAAGCACTTGGAGGATGCGATCGCCAAACAGGGGGCGAAACGGTATTCGTTGGCGACGCGGTCGTATGAGGCCGCGCTGAAGGCGGATCCGCTGATGTTCAACGCGGCGTGGGGATGGGGCGTGACGGCGAACAAACAGAAGAATTACGCCGAAGCGCTCCGGGCGTTCAAACGGGCCATTGAGTTGAAGCCGGGCTTCGTCGATGCGCACATCCAGGCGGCCGAGCAGGCGTTCCAGCTCCGCCGTTACGAGGAGGCCGAGCAGCTGCTCGCCCGCGCCATCGCGCGTGAACCGTTCAATCTCGATTGCGCCGACAAGATGGTTCGCATCCGTTTCGCCCAGAAGCGGATGGAAGAGGTCCAGGAGTACGGGAGCTATTACCTCTCGCTCCTGAAACCGGGCGATGCCCGGTATGAGAGTTATTCGAGCTGGTTGCAGACCGTCAAACCCGTTGTCAAGGAGTAGCTGTCATGCCCGAGTGGTTGCAGAATTGTTCCATCCTTGATTATGCGATTATCGCGTTCGCCCTCTTTCTGGTGATCCGTGGGTTTATCCGGGGATGTTCCGGTGAGATCGGCCATCTCCTGGGCGTTGTCGCGGCTGCGGCGGCCCTCTTTCTGGGGCGCGCGCCGGTCTCCTCGATGGTCAGTTCCTGTTCCGCCGTGAACGGGAATGCGTTCGCCTGTTCGCTCTTGACGGCGGCGGTCCTGCTGGTGATCTGCATCGCGGTCTGGCTTCTGGTTGGCCGGCTTTTGTCCAAGGTGATCAGTCTGGTCGTGCCTCAGCCGCTCAACGCGATCCTGGGCGGGATTATCGGGTTGCTGAAGGTTTTTCTGCTGGTCTGCATGCTGTGCCACTTCGGGATCATCGGTACCGCCAAGGGTTCGGAAGAGGGGTCGCAGCTTCAAAAATGGTCGTATCTGATCGACAAGATGACCCCTTGGATCAAACCCCTTTCGGCGCCGTCGGAATAGACGTGACGTCCGCGTTCCCGTACCCTTTAACGGGTGTCCGGATACGGGCGTTTGACGGATCGATGATTGGGAATGACAGGTGAGGTGTGGCGACATGGGCCGCGAGGAGTATGCCCGGTTAGATGATTATGCGTTGATGGAGCGTGTCCGCCGGGAGGATGACCGCGATGCCTTTTCCGTGCTTGTCGAGCGATACCAGACGATTCTTCTGAACTTTTTCATCCGTTCCGGCGTTGGATATGATGGTGAGGATCTTGTGCAGTTGACCTTCCTGCGCCTGTACCGCTATCGGGAGAAGTATCGGCCGTCGGCGAAATTCACGACCTTCCTTTTCATGATGGCCAATCAGGTGTGGATTGACGAGTTGCGCAAGCGCAGGCGGCAGCAGAAACTTACGGATGAGTTGACTCTGCAGCCGGAGCAGTTGTCGTATACCGATCCGGTTGAGCCGCACCGAGAGGTGGAGGCCCGGGTGGATTTGACGCGGGCGTTGGCGACGTTGCCTGTCGGTTTGCGCCAGGTGGTGGAATTGGGGGTTTATCAGGATCTGCCGTATGCGGAGATTGCGGAGATCCTCGGGATTCCGGTTGGAACGGTGAAATCGCGGATGTTTAACGCGCTGGCGAAGCTGAAGGCGTGTTTAACCGGCGACAAAGGGGGAACGAAATGAATCTGACTGCCCATTTGGATGAGTTGTCCTTTGATGATGCGGAGGGTTTCCGGCAGGTGGTGTCATGCCTGAAGGCGTGGCCCGATGCCGCGGTTTCCGAAGGGTTTGCCGCCCGTGTGATGGCGGCTGTGGATGCGGAACAGGCGAGGGACGAACAACCGTCGCGGTTCCGTTTCCCGTTCCCGTTCCGGCGTGTTGCTGCGGCCGCGGCGCTGATCGCGTTGCTCGTTTTGGCCGGTCTCTATTTCGGGAAGGGTACGGTCGCTTCCCGGCCGGCGTCTGCCCGTGACGATTTGGGGTGGCTGGCTTCGGTTCAAGATCCCGATAGCGGTTTCTGGTTGCCGGAAAGCCATGGCGGCAGTCCGGCGTACCGGCCCGCGCTTACTGCGCTCGCCATGCTCGCGTTGGCGGAGGAACCCGATCCGAACCGCTTTTCGAGCCAGATTCAACAGGCCTGCCGGGCCTTGGCGGAGAGCCAGTTGCCTTCGGGCGCTTTCGGCGGGGAGGGCCGCGCGGAGTGTTATAACCATGCGATCACGACGTTTGCGCTGGCATCCCTTTCGTCCCGTTGTCCCGAGGTCCAACCGATTCTCGTGCGGGCGGTCCGGTTCATTGACCGGAGCCAGTCCGCCGCCGGAGGATGGGATTACCTTCAGGGGTCGGATGGCAACACCGCGCTGACGGCATGGAATCTCCGCGCGTTGGCGCGCGCGAAGGAGTTGGGTTTGGCTGAGGCGCACCGGCCGTTCTGCAAGGGTTTGCGGTGGTTACGCCGCACGGTCCGCACCGAAGGGGCTGTTGCGTATCATGAGAATAGCCCGGTCTCCCGTTCGGAAAGCCTCCAGGCGCTTACCGCGTCCGCGCTTCTCGACGCTTCCCGGGATTTCCCCGAATTGGAGGCGTTGGGACGGACGATCGCCGCAAAGCTGTCCGCGTCTGAATCGGCGGACGAGGGGTTGGACTGCTATCGCGACTATGCGAAATTCCTGGCCTTTTCCGCGGCGGGCGATTCTTCCCGCGCGAAAGCGGTCGGTAACCGCCTCCGTACCCATCCCGTTCAGGATCTCCATGACGATGCATGGGGGTGCGTCGGCGGTTACCTTTATGCCCGTTCCCTAACGGCGCTTGCACAATCCCGCTAACCGGTTACCGGTGGTGCCGGGGTGCCGGGCCGTGGTTCCCGGGATGCCGGACCGGCGTATGCCGGTGCGGCGCTCTCGGCGGGGGAACGACCACTGGACGGCGCGGCGGCGGGGGCGTGACCACGACCGGCGGCGGGGGCGGGGTGACCACGACCGGGGCCGGCGGAGTGACGATCACAGGCGCGGGCTCCACAACAGGCACCGGCGTCACAACCTGCGCCACGGCCTCAACCGGGGCGGCCAATGCTCCGGTGATCGCGCCTGCGATGAATCCGGTCACGCCCGCAATCACCTCTCCAACCCCGTTGTGATGGTGGTGTCCCGGATGCGCCTGCAGATTGCCGACCATGCCCACCGTGAGAACGAACGTCGCGATGATGATGTTGATGGTGTTGTTCTTCTTCATGGTATCCTCTCTTTCTCCGCTTCCGCGGTGTTTGGGTTTGCCCTTTGTGTCAAACACCCATATAAAACGGATGTTTAAAACAGATATTGGCAAGGTTTAAAAAATTTTTCGGGAATTTTGGGTCGTGACAAGGGACACGCGACGGACGACGTGCGGCGGACACTCAATCCGCAAAGCCTAGATGATAGGCGAGGACGGCGAGGAGCGCGATACAGGCGGTGTCGGTCCTGAGGATGCGTCCGCCAAGCGAGAAGGGCCGGAAGCCTTTCCCGTAAAGCCGTTCACGCTCATATCCGCTCCAGCCGCCTTCGGGTCCGATAGCGAGGAGGGGACGTTCGGTGGGGGCCGCGGGGAATGTGACGGAGGTAGGGGCGGGCGCGGGATCGGCGATCAGACGGAACGGCTGATCGGGAAAGAGGCGATCCAGGTCGTCTTCGATGAAGGGTTTGAAAAGCGGGCAGACCGTGACCTCCGGTATACGGGAGGAACCGCATTGCATCAATCCCTCAATGAGAAGGGGACGGTAGACGGCGGGATCGAGCCATTGGCTGCTGAAGTAGCACTTCTCGACCTTTGCGGCATTCAGCAGGATAATGCGTCCCACGCCAAGGGCGGCGAGTTGTGCCCAGAGCCGTTTCATCACTTTCGGGCGGGGGAGGGCGAGGATCAGATCGATCCAGGGTTCGATCGCCTGCTCGGTATGGCTTGTGGCGAGCGTGACCGCATCGTCCGAACAGGCAAGGATTCGCGACGTACCGATCGGTCCGTTCACCGTTCCGGTCTTGAGGGTTTGCCCACACTGACCGTGAAGCACCTTTCGAATGTGGTCGGCACGGAAATCCCGCAGGATAACCGTGCCGTCGGGTTTGATCTCATCCGCCTCGAAGAGGATCCGGTTCATTCGACCACGACCAATTCCGGATCGACGAACTCGCGGAGTTTGCCCTGAATGAAGTCCTGCCGCGTGAACGCCGCGGAACGGCATCCGGCGCACATGCCCCGGAAGGCGATGGTGACGGTGTTGCCCTCCACGTCGATCAATTCCAGATCGCCGCCGTCCTTTTTCAACTGGGGACGGATCTCGCGGTCAAGCACCTCCTCGATCAGTTTGATCTTCTGGAGGTTGGTCATCCGCTTTTTCGGAGGTTCCTGCACGGTTTCCTGCTCCGGCTTTTTGTTGAGCAGGTCATCGAGAATGTTCTGAATGTCCTTCCGGCACATGCCGCATCCGCCTCCGGCCTTGCAGAAATCGGTGACCTGGTCAACGGTCGTCAGACCGTTTTCGGTGGCGACGCGCCGGATCTCGTTCTCCGAAACCCCGAAGCAGGTACAGACGATGTGGTCCTCCAGGTTCTTCACGGTGGTCTCGCCGGTGCGGTAGTTGTGGATCGCCGCCTCAAGGGCTTCGCGTCCCATGACCGAACAGTGCATCTTCTGCTCCGGCAAACCGCCCAGATAGGCCGCAATGTCTTTGTTGGTGATCTTCTCCGCCTCTTCGAGCGTCTTGCCTTTGAGCATCTCGGTAAGGGCGGAGGAGGAGGCGATCGCACTGGCGCAGCCGAACGTCTGGAACTTCACGTCCGCGATCCGTCCCTGATCGTCCAATTTGAACATCAGGGTCAGGGCGTCGCCGCAGGCGAGCGACCCGACGGTTCCGGTTCCGTCCGGATTCTCAATCTTACCCACATTCCGGGGATTCCGGAAGTGGTCCATCACTTTATCGCTGTAATCCCACATCGTCCGTTTCGCTCCGCTAGAGGTTCCGGAGAATCCGGTTGGGATCGGAAAAATCCGGAACCTCTCAACGCTGTTAATGCTTGAAACTCCGCTGACCCGTGAAGACCATCGCGACGTTTGCGTCGTTGCAGCAGTCGATCACGTCCCAGTCGCGGATGGCGCCGCCGGGCTGNNACGATCGAGGTGATGCCCTCGTTGATGCCGACCTCCGCGCCGTCGCGGAAGGGGAAGAAGGCGTCGCTGACCATCGCGCAGCCGGGCAACCCGCCCTTCTCCGCGCGGGTCTGCTCATCGATCTCCGCCTGGAATTTCTTGCCCTCGTCGCCGAACTTCAGCACCAGCTCGTTATAGGGCGTTGCGTGGCGGGTCCACGCGATCCAGTCGGCGTGTTTGCGGTAGGCCTTGTCACGGGCAATCTCCGCGACGCCGACGCGGTCCTGTTCGCCTGTGCCGATACCGACCGTGGCGCCATCCTTCACGTAGAGGACGGAGTTGCTGGTGACACCCGCCTCGACCAACCATCCGAAGATCAGATCCTCGTACTCCTTCTCGGTCGGGAGCCGCTTGATGCGGTGGACGGTGCCGTCCTTCTGGGTGCACTCCGCCGGCATCAGCTGGGCGGCGGTCCGGGCCTCCGGAACGAACGACCACTGCGCGACAATGCCGCCGTCGATCAACGACTTGAAATCGACCACGCGGCGGGCGACGAACTTCTCAAGCTGCGCCATGTTGCCGATCCGCATCACGCGCAGGTTCTTCTTCGTCGCGAAGAGATCCATCACGCCCGGCGCGAACTCCGGGGCGACGACCACCTCGGCGTAGTTCTCGATGATCTGCTTGGCGGTTTCCAGATCGACCTCGCGGTTCAGCGCGATACATCCGCCGAACGCCGCCAGCCGGTCGGCCTTGTTGGCGCGGAAGTAGGCGTCGGCCAGGGTGGAACCCTTCGCGACACCGCACGGATTGTTGTGCTTGACGATCACCGCGCAAGGGGTGTCAGTCAGGTAACGCAGGATGTTCAGCGCGTTGTCGGCGTCGGTCAGGTTGGTCTTGCCGGGATGCTTACCGGACTGGACCAGCTCCGGATCGGAGGCCAGCGGCTGGTTCGGGTCGATCGAGGTGACCTCGCCGAGGACCAGATTCCCGTTGACCAACTTGTAAACGGCGGCCTCCTGTCCCGGGTTCTCGCCGTAACGCAACCCTTTGTTCTCCCCGTCAATCACCCACGAAACCTTCTCGTAACGCAGGGTCTGGCGCTTATCGCCGTCGATGAACGCAATCTCCATCTCAGGCGTGAAATGATCATCCATGATCGTTTTGTACGCGGCTTTCAGATCGATAGCCATTTTCAGTTCCTTTCGTTAAGCGGTTTCGGGGTGGTTGGTCGGGAAACGACTACTGGTTGTCGTCGTCATCGTCATCATCATCATCGTCATCGTCATCGTCGTCATCATCGGCACCCTTCCTGCTGGCCGAGATGGTTTTGGCGATGGTGGTCAGTTTCTTCAGCTCTTCCGTCCCGACGGTGATCTTCTGGCAGATCCGGTTGCCCTCCACCCATTCGAGGGTGGTGAGACCGTCCGCGATCGGGGCGGGCTGGAACGCCTGAAGCGCTTCGGGAATCAACGCCTGCGCTTCAGGCCCGAAGGCCTTGATACCCGCAATGACTTGGGCGGCGATCTGGCTGAGGGAGATGACGCTGTATTGGGTGATCGGTCCGTTGACTTTGATCGCGGCGAAGCGCTCGGCGGCGCCTTTGCCCGCCTCGGGGAGGGCGGCGTCGGTGGCGGTTGACGCCGAGATGATGCCGGTCGGTGTCTGCACCATCTTGCCGACGTGCTTCGAGCCGAAGATGATCCGGAGGGCTTGGGCGGCTTTCGCGATTTCCTTCTCATCCGGCTTCTTCACCTTCGCGGCCGCCTCTTCGGCGGCTTTGGCGGCCTCTTCGGCTCCTGCCTCGCCGTCGGCCTTTTTGCCGGCCTTGATTTCCGCTTCGATCTTGAGCTGAATGCTGTCAATCAGTTTCTTGAAAGCCTCTTCCGAGAAATCCGTGACGCATTCCGCGCCATCAGGCTTGATCGAGATGAAGGTCTGGTCTTTGAGCGCCAGATTCAAGATCTCGCTGCACTTCTTTCCGCGGGCGGCCGCCTGATTGAACACCGCGGCCGGATCGGACGCGCGCACCTCAGTGGCGCCCCAGATGTGGGTCTCCGGGGTGAATCCCAGCGACAGGCAGGCGGAATCCGCGGATTGAGGATCCTCGGAGAGCAACGTCAGCAATTCGTTGACCGCCGTAGCCAGGGCTTTGTCCTTCTCGCCAAGCGAAGCGGTGATGGCTTCCTTTAGGCTGTTGATCAGCGTGATGGCGTTTTTCAGGTCATCTGAACGGCTGGGGCTGGATGTCGATCCCGCCATATAGAGCAGCGACGAGTCGGGAACCGTCGCCAGCAGGTCGGGCGGGAAAGCCTTGGCGGCTTTGGCGGCCTTCTCCATCTCGCTTCCCGCGCGCGCAACGGTACGGGCATTGAGGGTGAGCCCCGTGTCGGTTCCGAAGTTCAGTCCGAAGTAGAGGGAGTCGAACGCATCGGCGTCGAACTGCTGGAGTTCGGCGAGGTCCAGACCGAAGTTGCCGAGCTTCCCGTCCGTCTTCGTCATGCCGGCAAGAAGTTCCTTCTGTCTGGCCTGCGCGCCTTTGAGCATCCTGCCCATCATCACGATGCCCTGACGCTCCAGCGTGACGGAGACAACATCGTTACCCATGCCGTCGAACGGCTTCGCGTGGCTCTCCTTCAGGCGGTTGATCAACTCCTCGCTTTGGGAGATGTAGGCGTTGCCGTCCTTCAGGTCCGCAATCAGATTGAGGGTGTTGTTGGGCAATTTCACCAGCCCGTTGGCAAGCTTTTCGTACTTTTTCTCGGTGATGAAGGCTTCGACACTCTGCGTGAAGGGAATGATGAGACCGATCTTCCCATTGTTCCGCGTGGGATTGAAAATCTCCTCATCATTTATGCTCATGAGGTCGTTCGTGTCCACAAAGAAGGTCGCGACGATGGGCTTGGAGGGGTCGAACTGGCCGAACTGGGTGGTGAGGAGCTGTTGCAGACCGCCCCCGATCATCATGCCGATCAACGGTTGCTCGAAAGCCGTGCCCAGTTGCATGGCGGCGATGTTCAGCTTATCGACGTTGGCGATGCGGAGCGAGCCGACCGTCTCGATGGCGGCGCCGACATTCAGTGCGGCCGATGCGCACAGAAGGGTGAACAGAGTGAAGGTTTTCTTGATATTCATCTTTGGTTTTCCTTTCGGTTATTCGGGTTGGACAGGGATGGCCGAGATCACCTTCACCGTATAACCGGCGGGTTTCCCGTCAACCCTGTAAAGCAGTTTGCCGTCGGCTTTCCGCCAACGGACGGAGAGTTGTTCGGCGCCGACCGGCACCGTACCCTCGCACCACTCCAGCGGGACATCCGCGAAGGCGAGGGTGATGGTCTTGGCGGCGTGATCGATCGCCCGGATGCCGAGGATATCCCGCATCAGCATCACCGCGACATGGCTCGCGAAGCCGTGGTTGCAGCTGGCGGTGGGGGTGTCGTTTTCCCAGAGGGTCCCCGTGCTTTGCGCCATCTTCATGAAGTAACCCTTGGATTCATTGAGGATCTGCGCCGACAGGCCCTCGCGGGAGAGGATCTCCAGCCGGAGGTAGTTGCCGATGAAGGCGTTGGCGAAGTGGATGGACGGGTGTTTGCGGGTCTGGTGGCGCTGCGGACCGAAGTCATCGCGCAGTTTCGCCCAGAGTTCCGGATAACGCTGCGGGGTCGCGGTCTTGAAGAAGAAGGCGTAGTATTGGCAGGTCTCGGTCGATTCACCGGAGAGTTTCAGCGTCCCGTCCTTCTGCCGGACGGCGTTATCGACGAACCAGGTGCCGTTGTAGGACTGTTTGCGGATGGTCTCGCGGACCTTTTCCGCCTCGGCCTCGTATTCGGGCAGATTGTAGAGCCGGGCGACGCAGGAGAGCACCTCGGCGTAGGTCATGTTCGAGGGATAGCTGACATCCTGGACGAGGCTGTTGGCGCGGGACCACTCGACAAAGACCCAGGAGGGAAGCTTCTCCAGCAGGCCGTCGCTGTTGAGGTATTTCTTGTAGAAGGCGATCAATCCCAACACGCGCGGCTTGAGGGCGTCCACCATCGCACGGTCGCCGCTTCGCGCCAGATACTCATCCAACTCGATGATGAACCACATCGACCAGTTCGGGATGAAGACGCCGTCGTAGTGGTCAGAGGGGTAGCACATGGCGACCATGCCGTCGGCGATCTTCGGGAAACGCTCGGCGAGCTGGTAGTTTTGGAAGAAGAGCCGTTCGGAATCGGTGTTACCGCAGAGCAGGGCGTTGACGCGCCCGATGAAGAAGCTGTCGCAGAGCCATCCGGCACGCTCGCGGGACGGACAGTCGGTGAAAACATCAACCGCGTTCTGGATGAAGGTTTCGCGCGCGGCGGCGAAGATGGCGTTGAGCGCGGGATCGGAGGATGTGAAGCGGGCGCGCGCCGTGGCCGGGTTCTTGTAGCCGCGCAGGTAGGGGGAGCCGAAGGTGCAGGCCCCGCCGGTGACGGTCACCTTCGCATAACGCATCGTGTAGGGTTCGAAGGTTTCCAGCGCGTAGTCGCCCGGTTCGGTGAGGTCCCAGCTCACCACGTTGCTGCATCCCATCCGCGTCGGGTTCACATCGCCGTTTGAAAGGATTTCGTCAAAGGTAAGGTAGATGCGGCAGGGCTGGTCGCAGTGAACCGTCGCGCCGACGAATCCGGTATCGTTCAACCCCCAGTCGAGGATGACGAAGGTGTTATCCGTCAGGGAGAGGGCGGCGGGATCGCCGTCGATCTCCGTCATGGTGGCGCATTCCAGTTTGAGGACCTCATCGATCGGGACGCGGGTCAGTTCGTTCCGGGGATAACCGCCCAGTTTCGGGCCGATCTGGTCGATCGCACGGTCATGGAAGTTCGGATGGGCGGGATTGGCCTTCACCGTGCCGCGCTTGATCGGCCGGCCCGAACGGTTCAGATTAAACGTCGGGTAGAAGGCGATGCGCGGCAGAAGGTTGCGTCCCGCCTGGGCGGCCAGGGGGGCGGCGGGGAGACCCGCGCCGCCGGTCCGCCACGCAAGGGTGTCGCGCCGCAGGGTATAGGCTTCGCCGAAGGGACGCTGGAAACTGTAGCGCGGCACCTTCTGGATACGCGGCAGAATCAGCGCCTCGAACGCATCCGCTCCCGGCGCCGGACGGGTCGCCGCCAACACACGGTCGCCCGCGACGATCTCCGCCCGGAGATAGGCCGGCTGGTCGAGCAGGTAGAAACTGTTGACGTTGTAGCCCGCCACCTCGATCGCCACGCAGTTCTTCCCCGGCCGGCATTTGCCCTGAAGGGACCACTCGTCCACGCGGTCCCACCCATGCGGACCCCGCGCGGGGCCGTAGCCCAAAAACGCCCCGTTCAGGAAGATGCGGTAAACCGTTCCGCCGGTCACGCGCAGAAGGGCGTTGTCGGCGTTGGTCGCGTCAAAGTTGGCGCGGAATCCGACAAAAAGATTCTTTTCCCGTTCACGGCCCTCCGGCCAAACCGGCACGGCACTTTGGAAATGGGGCATCGCCCAAATCGATCCAACGATGGAGAAAAAAACAACAATACTTGCAACGCTCTTTTTCACAACAAAATCCCTTAGCTTGAAGTTCTCTATTTTGCCCAATGGCTCCCGAAAAGTCGATAATAAAAAGTCGGAGATCGCGTCAAATCCGGGGGCGTGCGGGTGGGGTGATACCGGCCGATGGGACGGCCGGCACAAAACGCGGATGGGCGAACGGGAGGGACAGGGCCTCGGCTTATCAATCGACGATCTGGCAGACCTCTTTGAGGCGGTTCGCCAGGTCGTAGGCGAGTTTGCGGATGGCCCAGAGGTCGGCGTTGGGATCCTTGCGGAAGGCCGCGATCTTCGCGGTGGGCAACTCGGCCATCGGAACCAGCTCGCACGCTTCGAGGAGGTTCGCGGCGACCTCGCAGGCGTCGAGCAGTTTCTTTTTGTCGCTGCGGCGATAGTCGAAGGCGTCTGCGGTGTACTCTTTCAACGCCTCGCGGATCATCCGCAGCGCCCGGTCCGCCTTGCCCTCCCGGTTCGGGTTGGGCGGGACAATGGCCGAATCGAGCCCCCTGTTTCTGAAACAGCCGAACATGGCGGATATCGTCCCCGCGTCGCGGATCGTGCCGTCGGGATAGAAGATGCCATGCTCGTCGATACACCGCCCGGCGATGATCAGGTTGAAGAGGACCCAGCCCATCTTGTACTCGTGGCAGAACTGGAGGGCCATCTCATAGGCGTTCGCGCGGGCCAGGCAGCCGGTCTCGGTCTGGATGACCGGTTTGCCGAGTTTTTCTCCCCACTGTTTGGCCAGTTCGTAGTTGTTGCGAATCGACTCGCGCAGATCGCCGTAGTCGTGGAATGAAAGGATGTCGAGTTTCTCCGCCGTTGATGCCTCGATCTCCCAGGCGGTCGTGTAGCCGACGGTGAAGAGACAGTCCGGGGCGAGTTTCTCCGCCAGATCAATCTCCCGTCTCAAAAAGGCCCACGTCTCCTCTTTGCGGGTGTTCCGCACATCGTTGTTGGGCGCCTTCGCGATGTAGTCGTTGCACAGCGGCTCATTCATCATATCGAACATCAGCAATCCGGCCTCACCCTTCAGCGCGGAGATGACGGCGGTGGTGAAGCGGTCCGCCGCCTCGTAGGCCTCCGGCTGGATGGTCTTGGGGTCAAGCATATTCCCGTTGAAGAGGATCGGCATGGACTTGTAGCCGCAGCTGTCGCAGACACGGACGAAATCGACGATCCGCTTGATGTAGCGCTCGCCCTCCCGCTCGTAGACCCTCGGGCTGAGCCAGAACCGGACGGTGTTCAGTCCCACGCGCGACCCGTATCCCAGTTCCCGCCGCGCCCTTTCTTCCGGGGTGATGCCGTAGCAGACGCCGCGTATCCGGCTGCAGTCGATTACCGGTTTCGCCGCCCGGACCGATCCGACGATGAGGAGCGCCAACACACAGCAGACGGTATACATATTTCTTTGATAAGCGGTCATGGACCGAGTCTCCCTTGGTTGCGCCGGGCTTTTGCCCGCCGATGCCGTTCCGTTTCGGAGGATCGCGCGCTATCCACCCGGATGACGCGCCTTCCCACCCACGGTCGGAACGGCGTAACCGTACCATGACGCTTGCGCCCCGTCAAGCGTTATGATAACTTTTGGGGGGTTGAGGGTTGAGCGTTTGAGCATTGGGAGGGGCACCCTTTAACGGTTGAGCGTTGAGAAGTCTGATGTCTGAAGTCCGAAGTCTTGTGGCTGAACGGTAATGTATGGGAAAGAGGTGTGGGTATGATCTCCCGGTTGATGGGTCAGGCGGTTTTGGTTTGGGCGGTGTGGATGTGCGCGGCAACGGTTCAGGCGCGGGAAATCACGTTGAACTGGGTGTCCGGCACAAGGGCATGGTTCGAACGTCCCCGGCAGGGCGGCGGCGTTGAACGGGTGGGGGTTGATGCGGAAACGGGAACGATGCGGGTCATTGACGCCCAGGATCCGGATTATGCCGGTCCGTCGAAACCGCCCGCGCCGCGGCATGGCGGGGGCAGGGACGCGCTGATGGCCCCGAACGGGCGCTTCCGGATCCATCTGCACCATGTTCCCGGCGATTCCCGGAAGGTGACGCTGATCAATTCGGTCCCCAAGGACGGGTTCCAGCCGAGTGTCCGGCAGATCGACTATCTCAAGCCGGGTGATGCGGTTCCGTATGATCTGCCGATGCTGGTTGACACCGCGTCCAAGCGGAGGCAGCCGATCGATTCCGCGCTTTTCGCGAATCCGTGGTCGCTGGACCGTTGGTCGTGGAAGAAGGACAGTTCCGCCTTTCGGTTCGTCTACAACCAGCGGGGCCATCAGGTGATGCGCGTCATCGAGGTTTCGACCAACGGTGTCGCACGGGCGTTGGTGGATGAGATGTGCCCAACCTTCTTCTGCTACAGCAGCAAGTTCTTCCTGAAGTTTCTGGATGCGACGGACGAGCTGCTGTGGATGTCCGAGCGCAGCGGATGGAACCACCTCTACCTCTACGATACGCGGACGGGAAAGGTGAAGAACGCCGTCACTTCGGGCGAGTGGGTCGTGAAATCGGTCGAATCGGTCGATGAGGCCGCGCGGGCCGTCTACTTCAAGGCGGTCGGGGTGGTTCAGGGACAGGATCCCTATTACGAGCACTACTGCGTGGCGAAGTTTGACGGCAGCGGGTTCCGGGTCCTCACCGAAGGGGACGGCACGCACAAGGTGAAACCCTCGCCGGACGGGCGGTATTTCGTCGATACGTGGTCGCGCGTCGATCTGCCGCCGGTTTCGGAGTTGCGGCGGCGGGATGACGGCACGCTGGTCTGCGAACTTGGCCGCGACCCCGGCGCGGCGGGGTGGCGGCCGCCCGAACGGTTCCACGCGCCCGGCCGGGATGGCGTTACCGAGATCTACGGGCTGATCTGGCGGCCCAAGGATTTCGATCCCGCCCTGCGTTATCCGGTGGTGGAGGACATCTATGCCGGACCGCATGACGCCCATGTTCCCAAGGCGTACATCACCGGGTCGCGCTGCGTCGATCTTGCGAACAGGGGATTCATCGTTGTTCAGATTGACGGGATGGGGACGAACTGGCGCTCCAAGCGATTTCATGATGTCGCCTGGAAAAACATCGCCGACGCGGGATTGCCGGACCGGATCGCTTGGCTCCGGGCCGCCGCCGAGCGCTATCCGCAAATGGACCTCTCACGGGTCGGGATCTACGGCGGGTCAGCCGGCGGGCAGAGCGCGATGGGGGCGTTGCTGTGGTATGGCGATTTTTACAAGGCGGCTGTCGCGGACTGCGGGTGCCATGACAACTGCATGGACAAGATTTGGTGGAACGAGCAATGGATGGGGTGGCCGGTCGGGCCGCATTACCGGGAGCAGAGCAACATCACCCAAGCCCACCGGCTGCGGGGGGAGTTGCTGCTGATGGTCGGCGAGGTGGATGACAACGTGGATCCCTCCTCCACGTACAAGGTGGTGGATGCCCTGATCAAGGCCGACAAGGATTTCGAACTGCTGGTCATCCCCGGTGGCGGTCACTGTGCGGGAAGCGTCGGCCCGTACGGCTGGCGCCGATTGAAGGATTTCTTCGTCCGGAAGCTGGGGAAACCTGTCCGGCGCGATGCCGGGCGGTGACGGTTCGTCAACCGCGGTTGAAGATGTTGAGGACGGTCGCTTCGGTGAGGATGCCGATCACCTTTTGGGTTTGGGGGTCCTTGACAAAAAGCATCGGGCTGTGTTCCCCGCGCATCTTGGGGAGCAGCTCGTCGGCGGGTTTGTCGCCCGGCACAGAGGAGATCCGTCGGACGCACTTTCCCGCCGGCGTATCGGAATCCGGCGTCGCGCCGTTGGCAAGCTCCCTGAAGGCGTCCACCATGCCGACCCACTGGGTTCCGTCCGAACTGAGGACCGGAAGACGGATGTGGCCCGAATCGCGGACCAGTTGGAAACAGATGCTGAGCGGGGTCTCTTCGGAGACCTTGGTGATTTGCCGGATGGGGGTCATGATATCGGCGGCTTTCATGTTCTGAAGGTCGAGCACCTTCCGGATCATCACGCTTTCAAGCGCCGAGATGTCCGCGCCCCTTTTCCGATCGGTGATGACATTGACAACGTACTCGCGCGTCGGGAGGAAGGGTTTGTTGTCGTTTTCGCGATCCTTCGGGAGGGTCATCCATCGGGTGATCCAGAGCATCAGACTGGTGAAGGGCGCGAGCAACCGGTCGCAATACCGGAAAAAGCGGCAGGCCTGGACCGTCCGGCGGAGGGGACGGTTGGTGAAGAGCAGCTTCGGCAGGTATTCGCAAAAGTAGAGGATGCTGACGGCGATGAACCCTTCCCAGATGGCGCCGCCGACAAGCGGGTGGCGGGTACCCGTAAAGAGGTTGCCCGCCAGGCTTGCGGTCAGGATTGAGATGGTGACGTTCGCCAGGTTGTTACCGACGAGTACCGTGGCGAGAAAACGCTGCATGTCATCCAGATAGCGCTGGAGAAGGATGGCCGGCTTGATGCCGCTTTTGGCCCAGTGCAGCAGGCGGGCGCGGTTGATCGCCCGCATCCCGGATTCGATCCCCGAGAAGAATCCGAAGAGCGCCATGCAGAGCAGCAACAGGAGAAAGAGAAGGATCGTCTTCATTGCGGCGGATTCTCCTCTTCGCTGGGCAGCAGTTCGTCCTGGCCTTTCGGCAGTGTGTCGGTCTCGGGCGGTTCCGTGTCTTGGGTGATCATGAGGCGCACACGGGTGATACGGCGTTTACGCATCTCCAGAACCGTTACCCGGCACCCTTGCGCCTCAATCTCCAGGCCTGAAGACGGGATCGCCTTCGCGTGGAAGGTGATCCAGCCGGAGATACGGTCGGAGTCATCGGCGGTCAGTTCGAGATCGGTCACCTGGTTGATCTCTTCCAGGCTGGTTGTCCCGTCCATGATCCAGGTCTTTTCGTTGACGGCGTAAATCTGCGGGGTGGTGTGGGATGCGGTCACGACCGGTGCGGAGATCAGTTCAAGGATGTCGCCGCGCGTGATGATGCCGGCGGTTCCGCCGTATTCATCCAGCACGCAGGCGATCGGACAGGCCTGGGCCTGAAACTCCAGCAGGAGGGTGTCCAGCGGCATGTTTTCCGGGACGAAGAGGGGGGAGAAGGAAGCCTTCTCCAGATTGTGGATCGGGTTCATCAGGAAGAGAACGGCGTCGAGGCACCCCTCAATCGCGTCGGGTGTCCGGCGGAAGATGGGGAGATAGCGGTGTTTGGCGCGCCGGACGATCTCCAGCCATTGCGACCGGGGAAGGTCCAGGTCAAGCCCGACGATATCGATCCGGGGGATCATCTCGTCGCTCGCCATCAGGTCGGCCAGCCGGATGATGCCGTTGACCATCGAAACCTCTTCGGCGTCAAGCACACCGGTTTCCTGTCCCGTTTCAAGGACCGTCAGCAACTCGTCATCGCTGAGGTTCTGGCGTTCGCGGATCAAGGCCTTCCGGAAGACCTTCGTCTGGGTCGCCTTTTTCATCAGGATGCTGAGCGGGAAGAGCAGGAAGCGGAAGAACTGTAAAAGGCGCACGGCGTGCGTGGCGATGAATTCCGTATGGAGGATCGCGAGGCGTTTCGGGGTGATCTCGCCGAAGATCAGCAGGAGGAAGGTGATTGCCGGGATGCCGATGAGTTCGCCCCGCCCGGGCCAGACCCGGTCTAGAAGCAGATAACCGATCGCGGCCAGCGTGAAGTTGGCGAGGTTGTTGCCGACCAGAAGGGTGGAGAGCAACAGGGCGGGATCTTTCAAAAGCCGGTCCAGCCTGCGGCCGGTCTTCCTGTTCCGGCGCTTGATCCGTCCGATCTGGATGGGCGTGAGGGAGAAAAACGCCGTCTCGCTGGCGGAGAAAAAGGCCGACAGGCAGAATAAAAGAATCAGCAGAATCGAGAGGGAAAGAGTATATGCGGCAACGTGCATGTCTGGACTGCGCGAGCGTTACGGTTCGGCAAGCTCCTCGATCAACAGCTGGGTCCGGTGTCCGCTGCCGAACGTCTCGACCTCCATATCGCGGATCATCCACCGGTCCTTCATTTTCTTCACGCGCTGGACCCACATCCGGCGGACGGGTTCACCCTGTAAGCCGATCTGTTCGACCTGCATCAGGCATTTCAACTGGCGGTCCACCCAGATGCGGAGGGCGACGCAACCGGGGATGGGGTGGGGGGGCGCGGCGATCAGAATGTCGCAATCCCGGCCGTTCCGGCTCTTCCCGCGCTTCGGGTCGTCAAAATGGACGCTCTGCCACCAGAGATAATCCATGGAGAGGTCGAGCCAGGTCATGTCGCTGCCGATGACCCGTCCCGCGTATGAGGGGGTCTCGACGGGTTTCTGGTCGTTTCCGCTGAAAACCCGGATCTGGGCCGGCTGGCCCGTCGGGCGCGACAGGATCGCCCGCTCGACGAGCGACGTTCCCTTGAGGTCCAGCAGAAGGATCTCCGCCGAGGGCGGGTTCGCCCCCCAATCCGTCATCAGCTTAAAGGGGTTCTCCTGAAGCACGATGCCACGCAGTTTCCGGACTTTGATGCGTCCCGTGAGAAGCAGTTTTTCGGTCGGGATGATCCTGGAACACTCGGCGAGGATCTCCGAGGCGGTCGGGTCGTTCACCGCGGCGGCCGTCTCCTCATTCGACTTGGCGGCTTTGTCATCGGCGGCAAGCGCCGTTCCGAAGAGGAACGTCAAAAGAAATGCGGCTAGAACTGTCCGTGTTGTCATCTGTTATTCCACCTTTCCGTATCGGGCGGTGATGAACCGGTCGCCGATCACCATCTTCGGCGCGCCCTCCGGCGTCTCCTTGAAGGTGACGTCGGCGATGTACATCCGCCTGGGCTGCACGCTTGTCTCGCTGTTGTGGGCGTGGAAGACGATTTTCAGTTTTCCGTTCTTATCTTTGAACATCGCGCTGTGCCCAATCCCCACCAGCCCGTTGCGGCTGTGGAGGATCGGGTTGTCCGCCATCTTGGTCCAGGGGCCTTTCATGTCCGTGGCGACGGCGCAGCCGATCGCATAGTCCTGACTTTTGAAATCATTTCCGGAATAGGTCATGTAGTAGCGGTTGCGGTAGGGTGTGATGAACATCCCCTCGTTGACCTTCCCCATTTTCAGCTCCCAGGGCTGGGAAGCCCGAAAACAGAACCGCAGCGTCTCGGGTTTGGCGTGGAGGTAGTCGTCGGTCATCTCGACGCTCCAGACCACATTCCCGTTGTCGAAACGGACAAAGACCATCCAGCCCTTCCCGTCCTTGTCGATGAAGAGCGAGTTGTCGATCCCTTCGAAGTCGGGGAAGATCGGTCGCTTCTCCTTCTGGACGAACGGGCCGAGGGGGTGATCGGCGACGGCGGCGCAGACATGGAGATCGGCCGAATAGTACATGATGAACCGTCCGTTCACCCGGTAGACCTCCGGCGCCCAGAAGCGGCTGTTCCCGAAGGAGTCGTCCTTGTGGAGGGCCAGGCGTCCGTTCGCCCGGCCGACACGCCCCTGCCACGTTTCGAGGTTACGCGACCGCGCCACATCGATCCCGTCCTTCGAATGGGTACCGTAGGCGTAGTAGAAGCCGTTGTGATAGAGGATCGAGGGGTCCGCGAACGGGACGCGGTTGTCATTTCCCTGGGCGAACGCGCAGAGCGTCCATCCGGTCAATGCGAGGAGAAATGCGGCGATCTTCATGTGCGGGCTCCTTCCGGGGTTATGACACACAAAAGACGCGTTCCTGCGAATCAGGGACGCGTCTTTCATAGCCTGTTCGGGATCGGTTATTCAGCGGCGGGAGCCGCCGCGGCGGCCTTCTTCGCCAGCGCTTTCTTAACCTCTGCGGGATGCATCACCTTCTTACGGACATCCTCCGGCTGCATCTTGGCCACTTCCGCCTCATCCATGCCGAGCTTGACCAACCGAGCGCGTTGCGCCTTGGTGCGGCGAGCCTTCTCACTCGGCGTCTTGATCGGACGCGTGCGCGGATTTTTGTGTAGTGTACGGCCTGTACCCATGAAATCCTCCAACCTTTCCTTTGGTGATCAAAAAAGTATCTTTTATATTGCCTTATTTTAGCCGAAGATGCAAGTCCCAATTGTGGTTGGAGGGATTATTTTTAGCACGAGTTTTTTTGGACAGGATTAACAGGATGATGGATACCCGATGGGTCGAGAGAACGGGCAGAATGCTCTGTTGCGGTATTTGCTCACGGGATCGGCTCCTCCTCGATTCTCCCGGTCCGGGGATAATACCGCACGGTCTTGCGGGACACGGGTAATGTAACGGTGAGAATCGCCGCATTGGTGTTCATCGCGAAAGACGGAACCTCGTTGGTTGCTATAGAACAAATACGTTGTCCTGTCGGATTATCAAAAAGAAAAGGAATCCCTTCCAACTCATTTTTGAAAATGACCACTTGAATCAAATTCTCATTCCCTAAATGTGCAGTGGAACACATTCTTGTGCCACTCGATATTTCACGATCAACAAAACGGAAAGCGTTTGTTGCCGAATAAACCCACTGATCTGCGCCAACCAGCATACAAGCATGAATCATAATATTAGTCGAATCGAACTCCATTGGAAAGATACCTGCGAAATCCCAAGAATATGAGTCACCTTCCCTCAAGGGTATCGCAGATTCTGAAGTTGAGATATAGTTCCAATATTTTGAGGTTGGCATGTTATACAGGCTACTGCTGCATGGTGTTCCGTCGTTATTCCGCGCACAAAAGAATATTTGGCGCAAACCGAAAAACGCAAAGGGTACGCAACACTGAGCATTGATCACTGGCCACTGATCACTGACCACTTTCCACATCGCCATATTCACTCGTCAGGGGATATTGTTAAGATCTTTTCTCCTTGTTGATTCCACATTACGGTCATTGATTGTCGTATTAAGATAACATTGAAATTGCCTTCGATACGATCCATGAAAATAGATTTTCCCGTACAATGCGTTTGTCACATTCCCCACGAGATTTGTCTCCGTTCTGATTCTAAAATAGTAAAGTTTGGTCCCGTCATCATTTGTTATGCGTTTACCTTGATTGTCATGTGAAGTCCAATATGTGACATTCCGTTCATAACCGCTTTCAGGAGCCGAATAATCAGATCTTAATTCCGAAACGCTCTCTCCTTCATCTGTACTCTCATACGTCCCCTTCATGATTCCATCGACACAGTTTGTGAGCGCGATTTCAAATCGTGTGTCATAGCGGCAAGACGGAGAACAGGACTCTCCTGGTGGGATTTGAATGTTTGTCAACTCCCAATGAAAGCTCAAATCGGCAATCCTCCCGTTACCAAGCGGGGGAAGATAATCCCCGACAACCAGATCATATCCGCTGATTGTATTGGTGTACATGAAGCACTTGTTTTGAAAATCCCAATTAATCCCGGAATTCTTAACCGTCACGAACTGAACATGCATCGGGATCGGATTCAAGACCCGCTTTAACCGAATCGTGAGATTGACAGGAATTCTTTCCCCTTTTGGCAGTTTCGCAAACGCGATCATCGTCCTTTTCCTCGATTGATAATACCCTTCCTTGTCCGCCTCATAGCCGATACCGACCTGCGCCCGTCCCTTCGCGGTCACATATCCGTCTGCGTCTGAAACCAGCTCGAATCGTTCATGGACACCCCGATCTGAAATGTCTTCAGTCCAGAGGGATACCGATGCGCCGCTGACAGGCGTTCCCTCCTCGTCCACGACGCGCGCAGAGATCGCCACATACCGGAACCCGAATTTCTCCCCGGAGGGCGCAACCGCCATTCCCAGCAAGGCAATTCCCACACCCAGCACCCCGCACATGAAAACACCCTTCTTCATCACTCGAACCCTTTCTCAAGAATCATCGTAAAAAGACGATGGTTATACCAATACGCCACTTCTTTCATGTCGTTATGAAGCCAATTCCTTTTGTCGATGTATCCACGTTCGGGCCAACTGTTAACTTTAAAGTTGTAGTTCGTTTTCGAATCATTAAGATTGTATTGTCTGGTTTCATCTAATGTTAAAAGTAACGTATTCCCCGCAGAACGTGTCAAAGCAGGAATGCCCATTCCAAGCATCTGGTTGACCTGATCATTCGAAAGCGGGGTGTTCCCGATCAGCCATGAGGGGGTGTCATGTCTGAAAACCGGTGAGGCCTTCAACTCCGCACATGTCGCGGCGTTAGCGGCGTTAGCATCCGCATACACCGGCACGCCAGCCACAACAGAATATGATCCGCCACCGGCAGGAATAACCGTATACGGCACGGACATGTCCATCCCCCATCCGGCCCAGGAGGTCCACCCCAATTCCAAGTCCAGCAACCTCCCGCCCTTCATGAGCTCCTGTTTCTGCCATGAGTAGCGCCCCACATTATCGCCAACGGAAATGCCGATCGCCATCATCGGGACGCCGTTTGGGTAGGCATAAGTGATCCGGCTTTCAATCACCCCGGAAAACAAATTGCAGCCATCTGTCAGGCTGAACACCTCATCCCCCGAAGAAAAGAAGTTCCACACCCGCGTCTTGCCGAAAACCGGGGCGAACCGGCCGCGCCACGTCAGTTCCGCCCGCGACGGATCCGTCCCGGTGAACAGCCGATGCCAATTCGACGCCCATGTCCTGGGATCGTATTCCTCCCAGTCCGGATGGTACAGGCGCGGATCCTCCTCCGCATCCGCGGAATAAGCCTCCACGGGGACGGCGGCATCGCACATCATATAATGGCTCACCGTCATCCCATGATCGACAATGGCCGATGAAACGACCAGATTCCCCATGCTGTGAGCGACCACAACCTTATCCCCCGGAAGGCTGTCGACATAGCCTTTGACGCGCGGCGCGACACTGAAGGCGTTGGTGACATTCACCTGATATCCAGCGGGAGGGGCCTGGTTGGAACGCCACAGCACGCCATGGAACCGGGCGCCAAGCCCCGACTGCCAGAAGCGCTTGAAGATCTCGCACACCCATTCGGTCATGTCCCCGTCCTGCGTCTTGGGCTGATACCCGTGGACAAAGACAAGATGCCCGCCGCCATCTCCTGCCGGATCGTTAGACGGATCGGAGCAAGTTGTTTCGACACCCCTGAAATTGGCCATCCTGAACATGTCCCACACTTCAGATGAACTCACGTCAAACGTGAATGTGGCGAAGGGGATGCCCGAAAAGTTGACCTCGACGCCGAGTTCGGCCCCTGCCCCCGAACATTCGCAGATCAGGACCCCGGATCCGCCGTCTCCCAGAATCCTTTGGTAGAACGGCGCCGACACGTTGGGGCCGTCAGGATGGAAAACGGGCGGCTGATTTCCGGGAACAGTATAAACGGGCAGGGATGGCAGACGGATATCATAATGATTGTACATCGGCATGCTTTCAACCGGGGAACAAAACGTTTTGCCCCCCTTGACGCAGTCTTCCGTCAGGAAGGAGCCCGCCTCGTTACGCCTTAACCCCGTGACATTGAAATTCAGCCCTGAGCCTGTCAGCCTGTAGTTGACGCGGCCGAGAACGCCCAGCATCGCCATCGTCTCCCGCATATCGAGCCAGACGGGGAACAGGTCCAGCAGGTCACGTTTGCCGTTGACCCTCATGTCGTTGCAGTTCCGTTTCTTGTTCGCGGGATCATGGCCGTCGCTTCCGCCGTCCCCGGCGCAATCCCCCGTGTCCTGATCATCATTGATCCACCAACGGAAGGTTTCCCCGGAGTCATGCCGCGCGATGTCGGCGCTGTCAATCCTGTGGTTCCTGTCATAATCGGGCACTATGCGTATGTACGGGACATAGATCATTGCGGAAAGTTTTTCCGCCACGTCCCCACCGCCGTTGTCCCCGCTCCGCATATGGGTGTGGGACGTGAACAGTCCATTCCTGTTATCGGCAAGCCACCCCCCGCCATAACCCCAATCGTAGAGTCGGGTTATAACCGTCGGGACATAGTCCTGCCAAAGGTTCGCGTCGGGCCACCCGTTGATCTTCGCCTCCCAGCAGTACCAGTACTGGTTCTGGTCGTGGCGCGAGCGCTTCCAGTTCAGGGAAACCCGGTATTTGTTGCCGCAGATCAGGACGCGGCTCTCCGTGACGGTCTGGCCCGGATCCGGGGACGTGACGATGAGGCGCCGGAAATCGGAGGGGCCGAGACCCTCGATGACCATGTCCCAAGCCGCGTAGTCCCCACCGACCGTGAAGGGCAGCGGGAGACGGCGCGACTGCGGGGGCGCGATTCCCCCGTCGGCGGGGTCCGCCGGGTCGGATCCCTGCGAGACCTCGGTTCCGTCTGACACGCCGTCGTCATCCGTGTCGGAATCGGACGGGTCGGAGCCGTTCATGTACTCGTGTATGTTCGTAAGCCCGTCGTTATCCGGATCCGCGCCGGGGTCGTCGTCCTGCCGGACGGTGGCGGTGTTGTGGGTGGTCGGGTCGAAGCCGTGCGCGCTCTCCCACCCGTCCGTCATCCCGTCGCCGTCGGTGTCGGGCTGGAGGGGGTTGGTCCCCAGCGCCAGCTCGGCGGCGTCGGATAGCCCGTCCCCGTCGCTGTCCGACGCGGCGGGGTCCAGGCCGCGTTCCGCCTTCTGGAGCAGGGTCAGCCCGTCGGCGCAGAGCGCGGCGGGGTCGTTCCAGACCGACGGGTCCAGCCCGTGCCGGGCCTCCCATTCGTCGGGGAGGCCGTCGCCGTCGCTGTCGCCCCCGCCCCAGGGGCGCAGCCCGGCGGCCAGCTCCGCCGCGTCGTCCAGCCCGTCGCCGTCGGTGTCGGCCTTGAGCGGGTCGCTCCCAGAGCCGAGCGCGAAGTGGAACGCCGTCACGGAGTTAGGCTGGGGCACGGATCGGGTCATGGGCATCTGAAAAGTTATGGGATATTATTAAGGTCTTCCCTTCTTGTTGATTCCACATTACGATCATTAGGGGTGGGATTCAAGTAATACCTAAAACAAGAATTAAAACCTCTAAAAATATATATTTTTCCATACAAAGCATTTGTCACCGCCCCGACCTCATTCGTGACTGTTCGTATCCTGAAATAATATAGTTGTGTCCGGTCATCATTTGTAGTCCTTTTCCCCTCATTGTCGTATCCCGTCCAGATGACAATGTTTGGTTGATATCCTACATCGGGAGCGGAATGGCAAGAAATCAATTCTGAAACGCTCCTCCCCTCGCTTGTGTTCTCATAAATCCCTTTCATGATCCCGTCAACACCGTTCGTAAGCGCAACCTCGAACCGGGTGTCATAGCGGCAAGACGGAGAGCAAAGACCTTCTGCCGGGATTTGTATGTTTGTCAACTGCCAATGAAAGCGCAAATCGGCAATCCTCCCGTTACCAAGCGGGGGAAGATAGTCCCCGAAGACCAGATCGAATCCACTAACGGTATTGGTGTACATAAAACACTTATTCTGAAAATCCCAATCACTGTTTGAATATGAAACTTCCACATCTTTCGCGAACATTGCTATGGGATTCCGAATCCGTTTCAATCGAATTATGAAATCCACAGGAACCCTTTCGCCTTTTGGCATTTCCGTGAAAGAAATCATTGTTCGTTTTCTTGAGGTATAGTATCCCTCCTTACAGGCTTTATAACCGACACCGACCTGAGCTCGACTTTTCGCGGTTACATATCCGTTTGTATCTGAAACCCGTTCGAAGCGTTCATAAACGCCCCTGTCCGAGATGTCCTCTGTCCAAAGGGTGACCGCCGCGCCGGACACAGGCGTTCCATTCTCATCCACGACTCGTGCGGAAATCGCCACGTACCGGAACCCGAATCTCTCACCGGAGGGCGCGACCGCCATTCCCAGCAAGGCAATTCCCACGCCCAACATACCGCATACGAAAACACCATTCTTCATCACTCGAACCCTTTCTCAAGAATCACCGTAAACAGGCGATGGTTATACCAATATGCCACCTCTTTCATGTCGTTATGAAGCCAATTCTGTTCATCAATATCTCCTCGATAAGGCCATTCTTTGTTTTTGAAAACAGGATATACATCTGAGTTTAAATCAAATTGATGATCATTCATAATCCCCAAACTCAATCTTGTATTCCCAGTTGAAGGTGTCAATGCAGGAATGCCCATTCCAAGCATCTGGTTTATTTGATCGTCTGAAAGCGACGTGTTCCCGACCAGCCATGAGGGGATGTCATGTCTGAAAACCGGCGTGGCTTTCAGCTCTGAGTCTGATGCGGAGTTCGCGGCATTAACATCCGTATACACTGGTACACCAGCCTCAACAGAATATAATCCGTTGCCGGTAGGAATAACCGTATACGGTATTGACATGTCCATTCCCCATCCTGCCCATGAGGTCCATCCCAATTCCTCGGCCAATAACCGTTTTCCCTTCATAAGTTCCTGCTTCTGCCATGAATGACGCCCAAAATTACCCAAATGAAGTGTGTACATTTGTAACGGCATACCATTCTGATAAACTGTCGAAATCCTTCTATCAAACACTCCAGAAAGCAGGTCACAGCCTCTAATGAGGCTGAACACCTCATCCCCCGAAGAGTAGAAGTTCCACACCTGCGTCTTGCCGAAAACCGGAGCGAACCGACCGCGCCACGTCAGTTTCGCCCGCATGGGATCCGTCCCTGTGAACAGCCGATACCAATTCGATGCCCATGTCCTGGGTTCATATTCCGCCCAGTCCGGATGGTATAGGAGCGGATCCTCTTCCGCATTTGCGGAATAAGCTTCCACGGGGACGGCGGCATCGCACATCATATAATGACTCACCGTCATCCCATGATCGACAATGGCCGATGAAACAACTATATTCCCCAAACTGTGAGCAACCACAACCTTATCTCCCGGAAGGCTAGTGACATAGTCTTTGACGCGCGATGCAACGCTGAAGGCGTTGGTGACATCCACCGGGTATCCTGCGGGTGGAGCCTGGTTGGAACGCCACAGCACGCCATGGAATCTGGCATCAAGCCCCGACTGCCAGAACCGCTTGAATATCTCGCACACCCATTCGGCCATGTCCCCGTCCTGAGTTTTAGGCTGATACCCGTGGACAAAGACAAGATGCCCGCCACTACCATCTCCGACCGGATCGTTCTCAGGAACAGAAAAAGTCGTTTCATCGCCTCTGAGATTAACCATCTTGAACATGTCGCACACTTCAGATGAACTCACGTCAAACGTGAATGTGGCGAAGGGGATGTCCGAGAAACAGACATCAACACTTAGCCCAGATCCGGCCGCCGAACATTCGCAGATCAAAACGCCGGAATCACCATCGCTCTGGATCCTTTGATAGAAAGCCGTCGACACGTTCGGGCCATCCGGGGGCGGATCCGGAGAGAGATTTCCGGGGGCCTTATAAACGGGCAGAGTTGGCGGACGGATGTCATAATGACCGTACATCGGCATGTTTTCAACCGGGGTGAAAAACGTTTTTCCCCCTTTGTTGCAGTCTTCCGTCTGGAAAATGCCCGCCTCGTTTCGACTCAACCCCGTAACGTTGAAATTCAATCCTGAACCGGACAGCCGGTAACTGATACGGCTGAACCCAGCAAACAGCTCCCTGTTTTCACGCATATCGATCCAAACGGGGAACAGATCTAGCAGGTCACGTTTACCGTTGACTCTCATGTCGTTGCAGTTCCGGTTCTCGTTCTGCGGATTATGGCTGTCGCTTCCGCCGTCCCCGACACATTCCCCCTTATCCTGATCGTCATTGAACCACCACCGGAAGGTTTCCCCGGAGTCACTCCGTGCAATATCGGCGCTGTCAATCTTGTGGTCCCTGTCATAATCGGGCACGATCCGAATGTGCGGCACATAGATAATAGCGGAAAGTTTCCCCGCGACATTCCCCCCGCCTCCATTACCACCCCGCATGTGGGTGTGCGAGGTGAATAGCCCTTTTCTGTTATCAACCAGCCATCCCGTACCGCAACCCCATTCGTAAAAGGAAGGAATAACCGTCGGAATGTAATCCTGCCACAGTTGCGCGTCCGGCCATCCGCCGATCTTTGCCTCCCAGCAGTACCAGTACTGGTTCTGGTCGTTGCGCGAGCGCTTCCACTTCAAGGAAACCCGGTATTTGTTGCCGCGGATCAAGATTCGGTTCTCCGTGACGGTCTGGCCCGGATCCGGGGACGTGACGATGAGACGCCGGAAATCGGATGGGCCGAGGCCCTCGATGACCATGTCCCACGCCGCGTAGTCCCCCCCAATCGTGAGGGGGAGCGCGAGACGGCGCGACTGCGGGGGCGCCACCCCACCGTCGGCGGCATCCGTCGGGTCGGATCCCTGCGAGACCTCAACGCCGTCATCCACCTCATCCCCGTCCGTGTCCGAGTCAGTGGGGTCGGTACCGTTCATGTACTCCTGGATGTTCGTCAACCCGTCCCCGTCGGGGTCCACGCCGCCGTCGTCGTCTTGCCGGGCGGTGGAGGTGTTGTGGGTGGTCGGGTCGAAGCCGTGCGCGCCCTCCCACCCGTCCGTCATCCCGTCGCCGTCGGTGTCGGGCTGGATGGGGTTGGTCCCCAGCGCCAGCTCGGCGGCGTCGGAGAGCCCGTCCCCGTCGCTGTCGGCCCTCGACGGGTCGGTGGCGACGGTCACGGTGACCGGATAGCCCGAAGCGTCGGTGTGGGTGACCTGAAGCGCGGCGGCGATCTCGGCGGCGTCCGTGATACCGTCCCCGTCGGTGTCGGACACGGCGGGGTCCAGTCTCCGCTGCGCCTTCTGGAGCAGGGTCAGCCCGTCGGCGCAGAGTGTGGCGGGGTCGTTCCAGACCGCCGGGTCAAGCCCGTAACGGGCCTCCCATTCGTCGGGGAGGCCGTCGCCGTCGCTGTCGCCCCCGCCCCAGGGGCGCAGCCCGGCGGCCAGCTCCGCCGCGTCGTCCAGCCCGTCGCCGTCGGTGTCGGCCTTGAGCGGGTCGCTCCC
>DBXN01000076.1:21893-25514 GCA_002309585.1 Verrucomicrobia bacterium UBA1211 | reverse complement strand
GGGCCATCCGGGCGCTCCGGATCCTCCGTTGTCTGTCCCCAAACCGCCCCGATCGCACAGAAGCAACACAGCCCCATCATTCCCTTCTGCATCATCCCTCCTCCTGTTCAAATCCCTATCCACTAACGTCTAACCGCTCGCCTTTAACGTGCCGTTCAGCCACAAGACTTCAGACTTCAGACATCCGCACGATGCCCACTGTTCTCTTCTACCGTTGAGGGTTGAGCGTTGAGCGTCAACTGGCCACTGAACATTGATCACTGCCCACTGTTTCCCATTCCCCGTTCCCCTCTTTAACCTTATCTTATCCGTTCTCTTCCGTCACGCGCATGACCTCTTCGACGGACGTGATGCCTTTAAACACCTTCGCCCATCCGTCCTCACGCAACCGCTTCATCCCCTGTTTCAGCGCGACCTCCCGGATCTCCGTCGCGGATTTGCGGGCGACGATCTGTGACTCGATCTCCTCTGTCACCACCAGCAGCTCGAAAAGTCCGCGGCGGCCCTTGTAGCCCGTGTTCGTGCAACTCTCGCATCCGGTCGGCACCCAAACCTTCTGGGACAGCGGCGGCTCGTCAAGATCGTACCACTTCATATCGAGCGGCACCTCGCGCTTGCAGGCCGGGCAGAGACGGCGGACCAGACGTTGCGCCATCACACCCGCCACCGCGGAAGCCACCAGGAACGGCTCCGCGCCCATATCGATCAAACGCGCGAACGCGCCCGCCGCATCATTGGTGTGGAGCGTGCTGAAAACCATGTGACCGGTCAGGGATGCGTTGATCGCGATTTCCGCCGTCTCGCCGTCACGGATTTCCCCGACCATGATGATGTCCGGATCTTGACGCAGAAAGGCGCGCAACGCCCGCGCGAAGGTCAACCCGATATCCTGGCGGACCAACACCTGGTTGATGCCCGGCATCTCGTACTCGATCGGATCCTCGGCGGTCAGGATACGCACCTGCATCTTGTTGATCTCATGCAGGAAGGCGTAAAGCGAGGTCGATTTACCCGAACCGGTCGGGCCCGTCACCAAAAAGATTCCGTTCGGGCGGTTGATCAGCTTCACCACCTGCTCATAGTCATGATCGTTGAAACCCAAATCCTGGAGTTTCACGAAGTTGCCCGCCTTCTGCAGCAGACGCAGGGAGATCGACTCGCCATACGCCGTCGGCATGGTCGACACACGGATATCGATATCGTCATTGTTCAGGCGCACCCCGATACGGCCGTCCATCGGCAACCGTTTCTCGGCGATATCGAGGTTGGCCATGACCTTGATACGGGAGATGATCGCCGCCTTGAGTTTGTTCAGTTGCGGCGGAACATCGACCTTGTGGAGCATGCCGTCAATCCGGTACCGGATCCGGAGCTCATCCTCCATCGGTTCCACGTGTATATCGGTCGCGCCTTGACGGTCGGCCTCGGCGATGATCTGGTTCACGAACCGCACAATCGACGCCTCGGCGCCCATCTCGTTGACATCGATCTTCGAGATCGCCGACAAATCCTCGTCCACGGCGTAGCGGCCATCCTCGATCATGTTCTCGATCGCGTCCGCCCCGACGCCGTAATACTTTTTGACCGCTTTGTCGATCTCCTCTTTCGTGCAGAGCGCCAGCCGCACCGGACATCCCGCCGCCAACCGGAGCCCATCCGTCATCCCGATATTGAACGGATCGCTCGCCACGACCGTCAACGTCCCCTTCTCGAAGGTATAGGGCAACACGTTGTACTGATAGACGGCTCGCGCCGGAAGTTTGGTCAGCGCCTCGTCCTTCGGCCGGTTGCTTCCCGCCTCGACATACGGAAACCCCAGGATCTCCCCGATCTTCTTCAGAAAATCATCCTCTCGCACGATCCCGAAACGAACCACGACATCCACAATGCTCGACCCGTCCGACCGATCGGCGGATAAAATCTGCGAAACCTGAAATTCATTAAAAAAACCGGTACGACGAAGGATCAAACCGATGAACGCGCTAGCCTGGTCTTCCATACGCTACTCCCCTAGGTAATCAATGAACCATGATTGTAACACAAACGGAAGATTCGGGACAATATTGCACGATGAACTTTTTCAAATCCACCCATCCCTCCCCTTTTCCCCGTCCCCCATCGACCGATGAAGGTCGAGCGTTGAGGATTTCATTCTGACATTATGGAATGATGACATTAAGCCATTATGGAATTTCACCCCGCCGTTCGCATCGTTTCTCTTCCCTGTTCCCTTATCATTTTCATACTGCCATAATGCCACATTGCCATATTTCCACAATGCCATAATCACCCGTTCTTCATTCTCTCTCGTCACTCGTCACCCGTCACTCGTCACTTTCCTCCACAATTCTTCATTTTTAATTCTCCCCATTTTTGCTACACTATCCCCACTTTTTCTGAACAGAAAGGATTGAAGGTTATGTCTCTTGGTGTCGGTATTGTCGGATTGCCGAATGTGGGTAAATCCACCCTCTTCAACGCGCTCACCCGGGCGCAGAACGCGGAGTCGGCGAACTATCCTTTCTGTACGATCGAGCCGAACAAGGCGACCGTCCCCCTGGCGGACAGCCGGCTGGACGCTCTGGCGGAGATCGCCCATCCCGCCCAGATCATCAAGGCGACCGTCGATTTCATCGACATCGCCGGACTGGTGCGCGGCGCGAGCCGGGGCGAGGGGCTGGGCAACAAGTTTCTGGCCAACATCCGCGAGACCGACGCGATTCTGGAGGTTGTCCGCTGCTTTGAGGACAGCGAGATCATCCACGTCGTGGATGGCGGAAACACCTCCGCGCCGATCGATCCGGTTGGCGACGCGCAGGTCATCGAGACCGAACTGATCCTCGCCGATCTGGAAACCCTCTCCAAACGCGCCGACCGCTTTGCCCGCGAAGCGAAAGCCGATCCCAAGAAACGCCCCGAAGCCGAGGCGATGCAGGCGCTCATCGCCCACCTGAATGAAGGAAAACCGGTCCGTACCTTCCCCCGCGAAGAGGGAAGTCCGATCCTCCCGACCCTGAAGGAACTCAATCTCCTGACCGACAAACCGGTCATCTACTGCGCCAACGTCTCGGAAGAGAACGTAACCGGCGAGGGCAATCCCCACGTCGCGGCGCTCAAAGCCTACGCAGAGACCCAAAAGAGCGAGATGGTCATCATCTCCGCGAAGATGGAGGCCGATCTCGCCGGTCTCTCCGATGAGGAACGGGGCGAGTTTCTCGCCAGCTACGGTTTGAGCGAAGGCGGCCTGGACCGGACGATCCGTCTCGCCTACCACACGCTCGGCCTGGCGAGCTACTTCACCGCCGGTCCCAAGGAGGTGCGGGCATGGACCTTCCACCGGGGCTGGAAAGCGCCCCGTTGCGCGGGCGTGATCCACACCGATTTCGAACGCGGCTTCATCCGCGCCGAGGTCATCGCCTTCGAGGACTACATCGCCCATAAAGGCGTGGCGGGTGCGCGCGCGGCCGGCGTCCTCCGTCCCGAGGGCAAGGAGTATGAGATGAAGGACGGCGACGTCGTGGAGTTCCTCTTCAACGTCTGAGGCCCATGGCCATCTGCCCCACTGAACACTGAGCACTGCCCACTGCCCATTGAGCACTGCCCACTTTTTCCCCTCCCCAT
>DBXN01000076.1:0-21782 GCA_002309585.1 Verrucomicrobia bacterium UBA1211 | reverse complement strand
GAGGGTTTTATGCGCGAGATTCAACGTCGGACATTCTTAAAAGCGGGCTCACAAGCCGTTGCCGGGGGTGCTCTGGCCGCCTCCCTGCCGATGAACGGGCAGGCGGAAGAGACGAAAGCGACCGTTGTCGTCGTCCACGGAACCGACCTGCCGAAGATGGTTGAGGCCGGCATCGCCAAGATGGGTGGTTGGGACGCCTTTTTCAAAGCAGGCATCAAAGTGACCATCAAGCCGAATGTCTCCTGGAATTCCACGCCGGAACAGGGTGCCAACACCCACCCCGACATCGTCAAAACCTTTGTCCTCGCCGCCGAGGCCCGCAAGGTGAAGCAGATCGCCATACCGGAAAACACCTGTACTCCGGAAGACCGGGCCTTCCCCGCCAGCGGTGTTCCCGACGCGATCAAGGGAACGATGGCGAAACTCTACCGGCCGAACGCGAAGAAAGGGGAATACGTCTCGGTTGACATCCCCAACGGGAAGATCTGCAAGAAAGCGACGGTGACGCGCGACGTGATCGAGGCGGACTGCCTGATCAACATCCCAGTCGCCAAGCACCACAGCGGCGCGACCCTGACCCTCTCGATGAAAAACTGGATGGGCGCCGTCGACAACCGGACCCGCCAGAGCTGGCACCGCGAGGGGCTGCACCAGTGCATCGCGGACTTCAGCACCTTTCTGAAACCGAAACTGGTTGTGATTGACGCCACCCGCATTTTGCTGGACCACGGTCCCCAGGGCCCCGGCGAACTGGCGCATCCGCATGAAATCATCTTCTCGACCGATCCCGTGGCGGCGGACGCCTATGCGACAACTCTCTTCGGCAAGAAGCCGGAGGAGATCCCGTACATCCGCATCGCGAGTGAGATGGGAGTCGGCTGTATGGATCTCGCCAAGATCAAAATCGACCGCGTTGAGGTATAGGTGCTCCGATGAAATGGTTGCGTTGGAACGCCTTCCGGTTGATCGCCCTTGCGCTGTTTGCGGTGTTTGCGCTCGGCTATGTGCCTGAATCCTGGCGGAACGCGAACGCCATCCTGCCGAGGCTCAGCCCCCTTCTGAACCTCGGCGGTGCGCTCGCGGCCCGTCAATGGATCGGCTGGAGCATGCTGTTGGGCATTCCCCTGCTGATCCTCCCTCTCTTCAAAGGCCGCCTTTTCTGCTGGCGAATCTGCCCGATGGGCTTTCTGGCGGAACAGGTAGGCCGACTGAACCCGAAGGGAAAGGGGTTAATCCGGCGCGTTCCAACCGTCAACAAGGTTCTGACCCTAACCATCCTCGTCACGGCGGCGCTCGGCTATCCGCTTCTCATCTGGCTGGATCCCCTCTGCATCTTCAACGGTTTCTTCGCCATCTGGCGCACGCCGATGGCCCTCCTGACCTCCGTCACCGGCATCGGCTTCATCTCGATCCTCGTGATCAGCGTCATCGCGCCCAACATCTGGTGCCACCGCCTCTGCCCGCTGGGTGGATTGGAAGAGGCGCTGATGCTCTACGCCAAACGGTTCCAGAAACCGGCCGCGGGAACCGCGCCCGCCCCGCAGGCGTTGACCGCCACATCGGTGGGCCGCCGGACCGTTCTGGCCGCGCTCACCGCGGGCATCGCGGGCGGCGTCACCCGCAGGGTCACCGCCTCCCGCCGCTGCGCCGTCATCCGTCCCCCGAGCGCGGATGCGGAGCGGTTCAACGCCCTATGCGCCCGGTGCGGCAACTGCATGAAAGCCTGTCCCTACCAGCTGATCCAGCCCGATTTGGGCGAATCGGGAATCGACGGTCTTTTCACCCCCGTGCTCAAATTCAGGAGCCAGGACGCGTTGCAGGAGTCCTACTGCTTCCAGGATTGCACCAAGTGTTCACAGGTCTGCCCCACCGGCGCGCTGCATCCCCTCACCGTCGAGGAGAAACACGCCCGCCCGATCGGCCTGGCCGTCGTTGACCGGAAGAAATGCCTCGCCTGGGCGCAAAACGAATTTTGTGTGGTCTGCGACGAATACTGTCCCTACAAGGCCATCATCGTCGAGAAGCACGGCGAAGTGATGTGCCCCATCGTCGATCCCGCCAAATGCCGCGGCTGCGCCGCCTGCGAAAGCGCCTGCCCCGGCGAACCCATCGCCATCACCGTCCAGCCCCTCGCCGCAAAGCGTTACGCGCCAATGCGGTGATGCTACAAGGGCACCCTCGCCCTTGTAGTAAGGCCGAGGCGTTCGCCGCCGATACGAACAGCGGCTTTCCCACGAAAATACAAGTTGAAAACATCCATTTTCTCACGAGAATGCGAGTTGAGAACCGCCCATTTGTGTGGAAAACGGTCAATTCATTGCGCGTTCGCGCGTAGCGCCAATCCGTGGGGCCATTACTCAAAAAGACTGGAAAAAACTAAAAAAAGAATCCCCTGAGAATCAAGGGATTAGGTATGGTGCCAGGAGAGGGAGTCGAACCCTCACACCCTCGCGGGCGGCAGATTTTGAGTCTGCTGCGTCTGCCATTTCGCCACCCTGGCACACTCGGAACAAAGTGTCCAAAAACAAGAGGCATTTTGACAAAAGGGCGGGGACTCGTCAAGCGGTAAATGAAGAATGGACCCGACTTTTTTTACTGTATTTCATCCGTTTATATGTTACAATACCCTCATTCAAAGTTGAAAAAGCGTGTATCATTGCTTCTTGAATGATACAGCTTACGAAAAGGAGTGGTCTTATGAAAAAGATGATGTGGTTAGCGATGGTGTCGTGTCTCGCCTCCCTGGCGATGGCGGAAGACTATACGGAAACCTTGACGGTGAACGGGGGAAGCACGCTCTCCCTTTCGGGGGCGAACACCGCGCCGCAATTCATCAACAACGGTAATTTAACCATCGAGCAGAACGGGGCGCTGACTATCACCTCCACCGACAAGGTCTCTGATGTCGCGACCGGCGTAAACGCGACCTTGAGGCTTGAGGCGGGTGCGCTCCTTGACGTAACCGCCGTGACGAAAGCCGCGAGCGCGGAATCGATGGCCTTCGCCGTTGCGGGCGGGACAGGCACGGTGTATGTCGCCGCCGGGGCGACCGTCGATGCGAACAACACCCGAATCCGTTTCGCCCGGAACCCGGATAACAACCGAAACCTCCTCTCACAATCCATCACCCAGTTGGATGGAACGATCAAGGTGACGACGGCTGAACTCGCCGCCTATTTCCGGACCGACGCGGAGATTGTCGCCGAAACCAACAACTATCCGATCGCCTCAATCATCAACTTTTCCGAGACGGGCCTGCTCATCGTGAACAGCATCGCGGTCAACGATGCCGCGCGCGCCATTTGGAACATGTCCGGCGGCACCGTCCAGTTCACGGCCTCGCAAACCCAATTCGTCGGTAATTACGGCATCATGGAGATCAATTTCGCGGAAGGCACCTCCGCGACATTCGACACCCAAGCCCACAATCTCACCATTACGCGCGGGAAACGCGTTCTCGTCCAGGGCGCGGGCGGCCTCACGAAGAAGGGCACCGGCACGCTCGACCTGAGTAACGCCGCCGCCTACTCCACCTTCACCGGCCCAATCCGCGTCGAGGCCGGCACCCTGTTTCTCGGGCGTCCCCTTGCGGAGGGCCAGACGGTCTACGTCTGCACCGGCGCGCGCTACCAGATGTCGGTTCCTGAGGACGACCTTCAGATCACCTATCAGAATGAGGCCGAACGTCCCGTTATCGGCGGGCTCTACTCCATCTCCAACGTCTATCTGCCGGGCATCGACCTGATGGGGTATGGGTCGGTCTTCTACACCGACCGCCTCGGCGGTCCCACCTTCCCCATGGAGGCCACCGTTGAGGGGGCCATCACCCATTCCGACAGCATCCCCTTCCGGCTCATCGCCCAGAACAACAACGCGGCGGTCACCTTCACCAATACGGGGCTGGAAAACCACCCGATCCGTCTTGAGGGCAACGGCACCTTCACGTTCGCGGGCGAACGCACCCTGGACGCCGAATCCTCCGCGTTGCTGACCTTTGACGGCGGCACCTACAAGCAGGCCGACTACCTGAACATCTACGGAACGGAGGGTTCCCATTTCCTCCTAGAGAACGGAACCCTCACCTCCGCCAGAAGCGTATACATCGGCCGCGACGGCACAAACGGTGTCCTGACCGCCCAGAATGCGAACCTCAGGGCGGATGACACGATCATCCTCGGCGGTTGCACCTCTGGCGATAACCGCCACCGGACCTGTGGCACGCTCACGGCGACCAATTCGCTCATCGCACCCAACAACGGAATCCGCTTCTCCCCCAACAACCTGATCGACGGTTCAACCAGCGGTCAACTGTCGAACATCCTGACCCTTCAGGACGGGTCGAATCTCCAGACGCCCCTCATTCATGCGAATGACGACTCCTATTCGCTGCTCGTCTTTGACGGCGGCAAAGTCACGATGACCAAAAACCAAGGCACTTTCATTAGCGCCGGGCAGGCGAATACGATAATCGATGTTGTTGCGACCAACGGACATGACATTATCTTTGACACCGGCAAATACACCAACGTCCTCGCACAGGCCTCGACCGCCGGAAACGTCCGGTTCCTCGGCGATGGCAACTTCATCAAGCGTGGCACCGGCCTGCTGGAGGTCGGCAACAATACCATCGAAAGCCGCTTCTACATGACGTATTCCGGAAACACCGTCATCGAGGCCGGTGATGTGAGGCTGGCCGGTAACGATCTCTTCCCCTTTGGAGAAGGGACGGGCATCATGACCCTCAATTCCGGCGCGACACTCAACATGAACGGGAAAGGGTTGAAAGTCAACGATCTGACCGGCAACGGTACGCTCATCAACAGCAGCGCCAACATGGGCCGGCTTGACCTCGGCGCGGACAACCGCAATCTGATCCTGACCCGCGCGTTGCCCAACAACATCTCCATTGAGAAGAGCGGAACCGGCCAGATGGAGGTCTACTCCGTCCTTCCCCCGACACTCTCCATCCACGGCGGCACCGTCACTTTCCCGGAACAGAAATACAAGTTCTTCCGGTTCAAGATCGAGCGTGTCGCCGGCTCAGCCGCCAACTCCGTCCAGTTCTCGGAACTCAAGCTGATGAGTGGCAGCACGGATGTCACGCGCCCCTATGTGAGTGTCAGCCGTTCCGGGACCGGAAACGCCTCGCCCGCCAACGAGCAGCCGGAAAAGGGCGTGGACGGCAGCCTCGACACAAAATTCCTCGACTTTAACGGCGCGACCGACACGAGCGGTTCCGACGAGAAACGAAACCAGTGCTGGCTCCAGCTCGAATATGCCGAACCGATCGTCGTGACTGCCTACACCTGGGCGACGGCGAACGATCAGGATTACGGGGCAACGACATGCCGCGACCCGATGAACTGGCGCTTCCAGGGCAGTAACGACGGCATGACGTGGGAAGACCTCGATGTCCAGGAAAACTATGTCTCCCGCACCACCCGCAAGGTCTGGATTTATGACACCTTCGCAATCGGAGCCGCGACCGAAGGGGGAACCTGTGTCGCGGCGGCCAACACCACTGTGTTCATCGGCGAATCCGCCACCTTGAAGGTGACGGAAGGCCAGCGTTTGAAGGTGACCGGCATCTCGAACAGCGGCGGCACCGTCCAGGTCGAAGAGGACGCGACCCTGATCGTCTCCCCCGCCGAAGGCTCGTTCGCCTCCATCTCCGGCGGTGTTTCCGGAAGCGGATCGGTCCAGGTTGACGGCGCCGGCACCGCCACGATGGTCGGGGCCAGCGATTATTCCGGCGACACCCGCGTCACCTCCGGCACGCTGGTTCTCGCGGAGATCGCCGAGAACGAGGACAAGTGGTTCCGGCTTTCCATCACGCAGACCTACGGCAAAGAGATCATGCAGATCTCGGAGTTCGGGCTCTTCGCTACAGACGGCACCCGCCAGAACCTCAATCTGACGGCGACGAACTACGGGACGCCGGCAACGAATCTGGCCCCTGGGACCTTCTGCAAAGCGGCGAATTACGCCTCAGGCAACAATGAAGACGCCGACAAGCTATTCGACGACAAGACCTCCACCAAGTGGTGCGCCACACAAGTCAACATGAGCAATCCGGCCGATGCCAACACCTGGCGGGTCATCACGATGCGCCTCGCGAACGCAGCCAAGCCGATCGCTTCCTACAACTTCTGCTCGGCGAACGACGCGACCCCCCACCGCAACCCGGTCTCCTGGAAGTTGGAGTCCAGCTCCGACGGCATCACCTGGACCACGGTCGCGGATGTTGTGGAGGACGCCAACACCGCCACCTCGACCTACACCTGGTTCAACAGCGGCACTCCCTACGCCATAAAGGCGCAGGAGCAGGTCGGAGTCTCGCCGCTCTCGCCCAACACGACGGTTGAGGTCGCCGCCGGCGCGCTGCTCTCTGTCGAGGGAGCCAACACCGCCATCGGAGCCCTGCGTGTCGATTACGCGAATGGCGGCGGCACGATCACCCGTTTCAATCCGGCCGAGAATGGCAATCTGGATATCACGAACGTTCCGGCCGGCATCAGCCTCCATAACTTTATCTTGCCGATCACGCTTAACGAGATCGTCAACGGCAAACACGTCGCATCGTGGACAGTCTCGGTCAATGGTGTCCCGAACGGGACCTACCGGGTCATCACGAATGGCGCAAACCAGTTGATGATCGTCAAATCCGGCATGATCATGATCTTCCGGTAAAGCCCATCGCCCGCGCTTGGCACGGGAACGCAAATGAGGGTAACTTGGAGCGTGTTCACAAATGGCAAATCTCAATTTGCAAAACCTACCGTTATCGGTGTGGCAAGGCCGCCTCGGCCTTGCCGCAAGGGTGAGGGCGCCCTTGCCACATTGCGTTTTGCAATTGCCTCATCTGGGAACATTGAAATCATAGGAAAGGGATCGACATGAAACGCTTATTCCCATTTGCCGTTGCCGCGATGGCGGTTTGTGTGGCGGTTGCGGAGCCGGTCAAGGTCATCTTCGACACCGACATGGTGGAGGATTACGATGACGTCGGCGCGCTGGCGCTCCTCCACCGCCTGGCCGACAAAGGCGAAGCCGAAATCCTCGCCACAGTCTCCAACACACGGGACAACTGCAGTGTCGCCGCGATCGAGATCATCAACCGTTACTATGGCCGCCCCGACATCCCGGTCGGATGCGCCAAGGATATCGGTATCTGGGGGACACCCCACGATCCCGATCGAGGCGCGCATGACAAGTTTGTCCGCCTCGCAAAGGAGTACGAGGGATGGTACCGCTACGCCAACAGCAACCAGGCGCCGGACGCCAACACGGTCTACCGCAAGGCGCTGGCCGCGCAGCCCGACCACAGCGTGGTCATCTGCAGCGTTGGTTTCCTGACCAACCTTCGCCGCCTGTTGGAGACCCAACCGGATGAGTTCTCCCCGCTGGACGGCAAGGCGCTCGTCAAACAGAAGGTCAGGCTCTGGTGCGCGATGGCTTGCAGTTATCCCAAAGGCCATGAGTACAATTCCCGGATGGATTGGCACTCCTCCAAGGTCGCAATCCATAACTGGCCAACCCCGATCCTCTTCTCCGATTACCAATACGGCCGCGATGTCTATTCAGGCCGGAAAGTGGCGGAGTCGGATCATGTGCGTAGCCCGGTGAAGGATATCTTCCGCTGGAGTCTCCCCTCCCGCGAGGCGGTCCTCGCCGGGAAGTGCGAGGAGAAGGATGTTCAGGGGCGTTGCAGCTGGGACGAGACGACCGTCCTCGCCGCCGTCCGCGGAACCGGCAAATACTTCGATGTCGCCAAAGGGCGATACACGATGGTCGGCACCAGCGGCGCCGACGAGTGGACCGCGGATCCGAACGGACCGCACATGCGTCTCATCGAAACGATGCCGAAGAAAGAGGTCGGGAAGGTGATTGATGATCTCATCGCCGAACATCCCGCCGCCCGCGACACGAAATAGGAGAGAGCGATCATGAAGCGGAACGTGCTTTTCGCATCGATCATGCTGTCGTGCGCGATGGCTTTCGCGCAATCGCGGTTCACGGTCACCACCGACCATCCCGACGCGCTTTACCGCTGCGGGGAGGAGACGGTCTTCACCGTCACCGCCCTCGACAAGGATAACCAGCCGGTTAAGGAGGGAACCGTCACGGCGATCCTCGACAACTTCGGGCCCAAACGTTTCACAACCCGCAAAATCAACCTCGCGGAGGGGAATCCCTTCCAGATGAAGGGCACCCTGACGGAACCCGGATTTCTCCGCCTCCGGGTCAACGGCGACCACTTCAAAGAGGTGGTTTGGGGAACCGGTTATGAACCCCTGCGGATCGTCCAGGGCGAACCCTGCCCGGCGGACTTCGACGCCTTTTGGGCAAACGCGATGAAGCGGGCGGAGGAGACGGTGCCGCTGGACCCCCGGATGGCCCCCGCCCCCGAACGAAGCACCGACGCCTTCACCTTCTACCGCGTCAGTTTCGCGACGCTCAACGACCGCCGCATCTACGGCTACATGACTGTCCCGAAAGATTCCGCCAAAGCCCCCTACCCCGTCCAGGTCACCGTTCCCGGTGCGGGATGCGGCAATTGGGCGAATCAGGTCAGCGGCTCCCCTGACCGGATCATTCTTTTCCTGACCGTCATGACCTTCGAGCCGGATTATGACCAGAACAAGGTCCAGCCGCTCTTCAAAGAGATGGTCAAATCCCTTGAAACCCGTTACCAGACGGTCGGCTACCCCTCCTCCGGCATCGCGGAATCCCGTGAAGCGTACTTCTATTATCCCGTTATCCTCGGAATCAACCGCGCCGTCAACTGGGTCGCCGCCCGGCCGGATGTCGATCTCAAACGGTTCACCTACACCGGTACCAGCCAAGGCGGCGGATTCGGACTGATCCTTTGCGGACTGAACAAACACTTCACAAAAGGCGCGATCTTTGTTCCCGCCATCACCGACCTGTTGGGAGACAGGGCGGGACGGCAACCGGGCTGGCCCCAGATCATCCGGAACCAGGCGGAGCAAAACCGCGCGGCGGCCGGGAAGAACGCCCCTTATTTCGATGGCGCCAACTTCGCCGCCCGGATCACCATTCCCGTGCGCGTGGTCGTCGGTTTCGCGGACATGACCTGCGCCCCGTGCGCCGTCTACGCCGGCTACAATGCGATCCCCTCCAATGACAAGCAGATCGTCCACGGCATCGGCATGGGCCACAGCGTCCGCGGGGAGTTCTACCAGCAGCTCGGCGCATGGCTTTCGGCCGATTAAAGACATCCCCTCCACCAAAGGCGGATTGGCCATGAAACGGGAATTGAAAATCGGATTGACGTTGGGGGGCGGCGGCGCGCGGGGTTTCGCGCATTTGGGTGTGATCCAGCGCCTCCAGGAACTCGGCGTATCCCTCCACTGCATCGCCGGCACCTCCATCGGCGCCATCATCGGCGGTATTCTCGCGGCCGGCACACTGGACCGCGCCTTCGCGTGGTGTAACGAGCCCGATTGGAAGAAATGGCCGAAGCTGCTTTTCGAATCCCGCCCCTCCGCCAAAGCCCTGATCAAGGGGAAAGGAATCGAGAAGCTGCTCACCTCGCTCATTCCCGCCCAGCGGTTCGAGGATCTCGCCATCCCCTTCGCCGCTGTCGCGACCGATCTCCACACGGGTGAGGCGGTGACGATGCGGGAAGGTGATCTGATCTCCGCCATCTCCGCCTCGATGACGATTCCCGGCGTCTTCCGTCCCATCGAACGCGAGGGCCGCGTTTTGGTGGACGGCGGGCTGGTCGATCCACTTCCCATCGCGGCGTGCCGCGCCCTCGGCGCGGAACGGGTGATCGCAGTGGACATCAACCCACCTGACGAGCATCCCCCGAAGCCCTTCGAGAAACTGACGCTGGTGGATGTGCTGATGGATTCGTTCCGCATTTTCAATGTCGAGATGACCCGACACACCCTCACCTCCGATCCCCCGGATGTTCTGATTTCACCCGCTGTAGGCGATGTGATGATGCTTGATTTCAGAAACGCGCAGGCGTTGATCGAACGCGGACGGCAAGCCGTCGATGAAGCGGCAATCGTATCGTTGCTGAACGGGTAACAGGGAAGTGGCGATGCGTATTCTGATTACCGCAGGACCGACACGCGAACATCTCGACCCCGTCCGTTTTCTCAGTAACCGCTCCACGGGCAAGATGGGATTCTCCGTCGCGCGCGCCGCCGCAGAGGCAGGCCACTCCGTGACGCTGATCGCCGGTCCCGTCGCGCTTCCGACCCCGCCAGACGTGACACGGGTTGATGTTGTCAGCGCGTGCGATATGCTCGCCGCCCTCCAGCGTCTGCTCCCAGCCCATGACGCGTTGGTGATGACGGCGGCCGTCGCCGACTGGCGGCCCAAAATCTGTCACTCCGCCAAACTCAAAAAAAGGGGAATGGCCCCCGTCCTGGAGTTGGAACCCAACCCGGACATCCTCCAGACACTGAAACCGGAGAAGGGCGGCCGCCTGTTTGTCGGATTCGCCGCCGAGACCGGGGATCCGCTCGCGGAGGCATCCCGCAAACTCGCCGCAAAAGGGCTTGATCTCATGGTCGCGAACGACGTTTCCCAGCCCGACGCGGGATTCGCGGTCGATACCAACCGCGTCACCTTCATCACCCCCGATGCCCCGCCCCGGCCGCTTCCCCTGCTCAGCAAAGCGGAGGTCGGCCGGGAGATCGTCCGCTGGCTGGAAACCCAGTCGGAGAGAAAAGCAAAGGGTTAAAAGCCCCCCGCCCGCGTGAGCGCGGGAAATGTCAATGAGGGCAACGCGGGGCGGGGGTAGTTGAGGGTTGAGCGTTGAGCGTCAACTGACCACTGAACATTGATCACTGCCCACTCTTTCCCATTCCTCGTTCCCCTCCATAACCTTTTAACCCTTTAACCTTTTAATCTTCCCTATTCCCTCTTCCCAAGGAACCGCCACGATTCCAGATCGAACAGGTCCTCGTTGGAACGGCCATGAAACGCGAACACCACCGCTCTACGCCCGGTCGGGAAAGTCCGGGTAAGCGTCAGTTCCGCCTCCGTGACGGATTGGCCGTCACCCGCCGGAACGGCGACCCGGCCATATGACGCACCCGTCACATCCCGCATCTCAATCACGCCCCCTCGCTTGGAAACAACCCGCAACGCGACCCGTTTCACATCATGGGAAACGTTGAAATACCGCCATGTCGCGGTGTCGCCGGCGCGGATATTCCCCAAGCGCTCATGCCTGCCGGGCAGCGTCACAATACGGACATTGCCGCTCATCACACAGGCAATCCGCGCGGGAGTGGAAACGAAGGGATCCAATTCCGGTCCCGCCCCGTTGGAGGTCGTCTCCACTTCGGCAATGAACCCGTCCGCATCAAACGCGATCGGTTCCACGCATGCCTTGCGCATCGTATTGGAACCGTTTGTGGAACGGTGGTAAACCACATACCAACGCCCCTTGTATTCGACGATCCCGCCGTGGTTGTTCCAACTTTGGGGATCGCACCCGTAGTTGTCTACGATGACCCCGCGGTAGACATACGGACCGAAAGGCTTGTCCGATGTGGCGTAACCGATACAGGTTGGCCGACGGCGGCGACCGATATCGGCGAAGACCAGGTAATAGATCCCGTTGCGTTTCGTCAGCTGCACACCCTCATGGAAATTGTGCCGCGCCTCATCAATGATGCCGGTCCGGACGCTTCCCGGCTCCAGTCCGCTCAGATCGGCTTTCAATATTCCGCCCCTGAGCGCGAACTGCCCCCAGAAGTAGTAGAGCGTCCCGTCATCATCACGAAAGACGGAAGGGTCAATCTGGTCACACCCGGCCAGTCCGCGTGCGCCCGCGAAGGGCCCCGTCGGACGCTCCGCGAACGCCACGCCCTCTCGGTGCGCGCGGTCCGGCATGCAGTAGAAGAGTGCCCACTGGCCGTTGTGGAAGATCGCATCCGGCGCGTAAAGTTGCTCATCGGATGCGGGAACCGCATCCCCCTCCCCCTTGGAAATGAGGATTCCCGGATGGCGAATCCAATTCACGAGATCCCGCGTTTCGAGCACGTCGTTGGCATACGAACAGTACCGTTTCACATCCTCATCCCGAGATCCGAACAGCCACAACGCCCCATCCGGCCCGACACGCGGCGCGGGATCTGAGAGAAACTCCCCCTCCTGAATGATCGGATTCAAAGCGAGCGCCATCCCGGCGGCGAACAACACGCCCAAAGCAACCCCTGTTCTCATCATCATCGCCCCCCCTTTCCTATAACCTCAAACGCATTCCGGCAATCGGAAGAGATGCGGGTCCTCGACCGCGACCACCAGCTCCTCCGCTTCGGGAAACCCCTCCCGTTCCTGAAGGTACGCCTTCACATCGGCAAGGAAATGCTCCGGCGTGGACGCGCCGCTGGTGATCCCGACCGACTCCCGCGCCCGCCAATCAATCGCCGCCAAATCCTCAAGCGAACGGACCAGATGCGCCTCTGCGCCGGCCGTTCGGGCCGTCTCGACCAGCCGCTGGCTGTTCGACGAGTTGGCGGACCCCAGAACCAACACACATCCGCAATGCCGCGCCAATTCCCGCACCGCCCGCTGCCGGTTGCGTGTCGCGTAGCAGACATCCGTTCCCGCCGGCACGCGCAGCGACGGGAAACGGTCCCGGAGGATCGAGACGATGCCATCCACCTGTTCCGCGCCGAGCGTGGTCTGGGTGACGACCGCCACGGGACGGTCGGTGGGCAGAGAGATCCGCTCCGCGTCCGATCCGTCCTCGACAATCCGGACCGCATCAGGGGCCTCACCCGAGACACCCACCACCTCATCATGGTTCCGGTGGCCGATGCAGATGATCGGGATGCCCTGACTCGCGAAACGGCGGACCGAGGCGTGGACCTTCGCGACAAACGGACAGGTCGCGTCAATCACGCGCAACCCGCGCGCCTCCGCCGCCCGCCGCACCTCTGGCGCGACGCCATGCGCTGAGAAGAGCAGGATCGACCCCTCCGGCGCCTCCTCCACCCGCTTCACAAAAACCATGCCCGCCCGGGAGAGTTCATCGACCACATGCTCGTTGTGGACAATCTCATGGAGACAATAGATCCGCTCGCCGGGGTGGCGTGATAGAACCATACGGGCTGTCTCAACCGCGCGCACCACGCCCGAGCAGAATCCGTGCGGCTTCACCACCACCAGCCGTTTCATCCCTGCCCCCAGTTATCCGGATCCAGATACCGCTCCAAATCCTCTTCATCCAGCGCCGGCAACGTCCCCTCCGCCTCCAGATCCGCGAGAATCTGTTCCGCTGGGGTCTGACAGCGCTTCGCCTGGTTGCACGCCTGACAGGCGGGGACCACGTTGCTCTGAACGCTCTTGCCTCCCCGCGCGACGGGAATCACATGATCCATCGTCAGGTTCTCCGCCCCCACCTCTTTCCCGCAATAGTGGCAGACCCCCTTCCGCAGCTGCTCACGCCACCACGGAGTTTGCTTCAACGCCTGCGCCTTGGCGCGTTCCCGCGCCACATGCGCCTCATCCTTCCGGATATCCACCCAATCATCCGCCATTCGGTCCGCCTTTCTCAGCCGCCCCTTTTACTACGGCAGAAAAAGGATACACCTCTTCCGCGCCCAAAGGCAACGGTTTACTTGCAGAATCCCCCTATCCGTGTTACATTCCTTGCATTCTACGATTGGGAGAAAGGCAACATGATGAAACCGGTATTGATGTTGACGGTGGGGATGATGCTGGCTGGCGGTTGCGCGATGAAAGAGTTCTCCTCTTCGCCGCTCTACAGCGGAAGCGAGGAGATCTTCACGGGAGCGGTCGAGGATCGCGTGAACCTCTGGCCGCTCGCCTACTGGCGCGAACCGGTCGGATCGGTCGCGTGGCCGATGATCTCATGGGGGAAAGAGCACTTCGCCTTGCGTCCGCTCTATTCGCAATACAAACAGAAGAGAAAGGGCGAGTACGACGAGTTCAACGTCCTCTGGCCGGTCGCGCAATTCGACACCCTCAACGACGACTACCGTTTCTTCCCCTTCTTCTGGGGCAACCTGAAGAAGGATGATCCCTACTATGCCCTCTTTCCGGCGTTGTGGTGGAATGACGAATTCGCCGGGGTATTCCCGTTTTTCTGGCCGCGGGGCGGCGGGGGCGGCGGGTTTGGCGTCTTCCCGCTTTTCTGGTCGGAATGGTTCGCGCAGGGTGGTTTTTGGCACACGCTTTTCCCGCTCTACTACTACGAAACGTATCCGAAGTCGGATCACAGCACTCCGTCGGACTGCAGCGAATTCTGGACGCTCTGCGGGCTTACGGGCTATGAGCGCAGGGAAGGCGAATTCAGCCACCATCGGTTTCTGCCGTTTTATCTTTGGGATCGCGGCTACTTCTATTCGATACCGTATTCGCGTTACAGCAGCCACAGGCACATACGGAACCGTATTCTCTGCGGACTCGCCGGATACGACGCGAACACGAACGGGATTTATGAGACGTCATGGGTCTTCCCGTTCTATTACAATGATCCCAAGCGGACGCTGGTGACCCTGGTCTACGGCCGATCGAAGCAAGACAACGCCGAGTGGCTGGTGCCGTTCTATTACCGCGATGACAAACGGTTCATCACCCCGATTTCCGGCAAAACGCAACATGCCGATTGGCTCTTTCCCCTCTACTACCGCGACGAGTATTCATGTTGGTCGCTCCTCTACGGCCACAGCAAAGACACCGTCAAGACAAACCGCTACTTCGCGGCGGGGCTGACCGGATATCGTTCAGGCGAAACGGAAGGCGGCTGGATCTTCCCGCTTTTTGACAAGAAAACCGACGCCGATTTCGCTGAAAAGGCGGCGTGGATTGATGCGGAACGGCTACCGGAGGCCATCACCATCAAGAAAGATGTCACACCCGCGGAAAGGCTGTTTGGAAAGACAATCGATGCCCCGGATTTCCTATTGAATGACAAGCAGACCTACCTGCTCTTAGTCGACAATGACCGGCAGCTCGACGGCCACATCGGTTGGGGCACTTCCACCAACCGCTACAAGATGAATCTGTCCCACGAGCGCGGAAACAAACTGCTCTTCCGGTATGAGGGCAGACGCAAAGTGACTTTCGACGTGGAGACGCGTAGGAAAGTGCGCGATGAGGAGAAAAGCGAGACGTGGCTCCTGGGGGTTCTGTATCAAGGCAACCGCACCATCGACCGCATCAAGGGAACGTCCTATGCCTGCCACAACGTCCTTTGGAAACTCTGGGACTGGGAGCAGGAAGACGGCAATATCGCGCTTGACGTCTTCCCCGGGTTCACCTACGACGCCAAAACGGACGGCTACCGGAAGGTCTCGCTCCTCTGGCGCCTCTTCCGCTACGAGAACGATCCTGAACTAGGCACCGCCGCAGACCTCCTCTTCCTGCCCGTTTGGCGATCCCAAGCCCGCCCGGCGCAAGAATGACAACTGCCGCGCGTCCCGTCGTCCGAGAAACGGGCGTCATTCCGTTTGAAGCGAGTCGCAGAAGTCCATCAGCCACGTCCAATCGTGGGCCGAATAGCCGTGTCCCTCCGTGCGTCGGACATAGGCGAGATTCCGCACCAAAGTCGCGTTTCGCGAGTGCGCAACCCNNCCCCGTTCCCCATTCCCCGTTCGATTATGATTGGATGAAGCCCCGATCTATAGTAAGATATATCATTATTTTTATGCAGACGATTCTCCATGTCGATATGGATGCCTTTTTCGCATCGGTTGAGCAGCGCGACCATCCCGAGTGGCGCGGCAAGCCGGTCATTGTCGGCGCGGATCCCCATCAGCGGGGCGTCGTCTCAACCTGTTCCTACGAAGCGCGGAAGTTCGGCGTCCACTCCGCCATGCCGTCGCGCGAAGCCTACCGGCGCTGTCCGCACGGGATCTTCGTTTCCGGCCACATGTCCCGCTACCGCGAGGCGTCCGAACAGGTATTCGCGATTTTCGAGCGATTCTCACCGGTGATCGAACCGGTCTCGATCGACGAGGCGTTTATCGATGTCAGCGGCGCGCTCTGTCTGTTCGGCGACGCGGTGGAGATCGCGAAGCGGATCCGCCAAGCGATCCGGGATGAGGTTCAACTCACCGCTTCGATCGGTGTGGCGGGCAACAAGTTTTTGGCGAAGCTGGGCAGCGAGGCCGCCAAGCCCGACGGGCTTTTCGTCGTGCCGGAGGAGCCGTCCGACCGGCTGGCCTGGCTGGGGAAACTGCCCATCGGCGCATTATGGGGAGTCGGGAAAACAACCGAGACCACATTGCTCCGCTACGGTTACCGCACGGTGAAGGATATCCGTGAAGCGCCCTTCGAGACCCTCCGCCAGATTCTGGGCGAACACGCCGCCACCCAGCTGCTGGCGCTCGCGCGGGGCGAAGACAACCGGCAAGTCGAGACCGTCTATGAGGAGAAGAGCCTTTCGCGCGAACACACCTTCCTGGAGGACTGCTCCGACCGTTCCGCGATCCGCACGGTCCTCACCGCGCTGGTGGAGGATGTCGGCCGACGGCTGCGCAAACGGCACCTCTACGCCTCGGTCGGCAAACTGAAACTCCGTTGGAAAGACTTCTCGACCATCAGCCGCCAGGCGCCTTTCGAGACGGCGGTCTGCGACGATTTCGCGATGAAACATCTCGCCTACCGGCTCTTCGACCAGGAACCCCTGATCCAGCCCGTACGGCTGATCGGATTCGGCATCGGCGGATTGAATCCGACCCGCACCACCCAGATGACCCTTTTCGCGGACGGTTCCGATAGTGATGCCGCCCACCAGGAGAAACGCGAACGGCTTTGCCAAGCGCTGGATGCGCTGAACGCGCGATTCAAACCCCATCCACGCGATTGACATGCCACCCAAACACGGAAGATACACCCCATGAGAAAACAGATATCAACCTGGCTGGCCATCCTGCTTCCCTCGCTGCTCACGGCGAAAATCGTGATCAACGAGGTCCAATCGTCCAATGACGAAACCTGTCTGGATGAATACGGCGTCTCCTCGGACTGGATCGAACTCTACAACACCGGATCAACCGCCGTGGACCTGAGCGGCTGGGGCATCTCCGACAATGCGGCGAAACCGTTCAAATGGAGTTTCCCGGAGGGAACGGAACTCAATGCCAACGGACACCTGCGCCTGTTCGCCTCGGGGCGGGAGACCGTCAAGGAGGAGGAAACCGCCCTCGCCGAACCGACCGACTTCGCGCCCAACCTGGTCCTGTGGTTGCGTGGCGACGACTTCTCCGGCAGGAACCAGGGAGCCCGCATCAGCCGCTGGACCGACCGGAGCGGTTGGGGCAACAACGCGACGCAAATGCTCTCCCGCGCCCCGACCGTCTCGCTCAATGCGATCAACGGCCACACCGCCCTCTCCTTCAACCGCTCCTCCCGGCAACACCTCCTCCTGCCGAAGGATTTCAAAGGGATGTCCTCCCTCTCCAACGTCACGATCATGGTCGCCTGCAAATGGGGCGGCACAGCCAATTCGGGCCTATTCGGCCAGTGGGCCAGTGGTTCCTCTTCCCAAAACGCCCACTTCGAAATCCAGTCCAACGGAACCCTCCGGTGGCGCGTCGCCGACAGCGACCTGAAGGTCAACACCGCCGTCACACCGGACGTCTGGATGACCCTCGGAGCGATCACCGACTGTGACCGCGAGACACCGACCCTTTCCCTCATCAAAGACGGCCTTCTGCTGCAAAGCCAGGTGAAGGCGATCGGCAAGCAATCCTTCTCATCGGCCGACCTGATCTATATCGGCGACTCTTGCAACGCCTCGAACGATTCGAGCGGACGGTTCTGGGACGGTCTGATCGCCGAAGTGGTCATCATCAACCGCGCCCTGACGGAACAGGAGTGGAAAGGACTCGCGGCCTACTTCGCGCAGAAATACGACGGATCGGTCCGAGTCAACCACCACCTTCCCTTCAGGCTGGGTTCCGAAGGAGAGACGCTGACCCTCTCCCAGCCGGACGGAAGCGTCGCCGATCAGCTGACCTTCGGTTCGCTTCCGTGCGACACCTCGTACGGCCGTTCGCCCAGCGGCGGCGAGGCCTTCGCCTGGTTCGCCACGCCCACGCCGGAAGCCGCCAACACCGAAACCGCCTATGACGCGCCGCTTGAGCCGGTCAGTTTCTCCGTCGAACGCGGCCTCTACGAGACGCCGCTCTCGCTGACCCTCTCCCATCCCGATCCCGCCACGACGATCGTCTACACGCTCGACTACTCCGAGCCCTCCCCCTCGAACGGTGTCCGGTACGCCGGTGAGACACTGACCATCGCCCACACCGCCTCTGTCCGCGCCTGGGCCTCCAAACCGGGCGCGCTCCCCTACCGTTCCATCCAGACCCACTCCTACATCTTCCTCTCCGATGTTCCCACCCAGACCGATGTTCCAGCGGGATGTCCGACCGTCTGGACCTCCGGCGGAAGCACCGCCGCCACTTACGGAATCAGTACCCAGGTCGTCGCGACCCCCGATGATGTGATCGCCCTCACGAACGCCCTCCGCCAGCTTCCGATCCTCTCCCTCGCGATCCCGATGGAAAATGTCTTCGGCGCCGATCACGGGGTCTACTCCCACGCCACCGATGACACACTGGAGGAGGCGACCTCCGCCGAGTGGATCACCAACGGGGTGGGATTCGTCCAAATCGATGCGGGCCTGAAGGCCCAGGGCGCCGCCAGCCGCGAATTCGGGAAAACGCCGAAAAAACCGCTCCGCCTCTGCTTCCGGGGCCGTTACGGGTTCAACCGCCTCAAGACCCCTGTCCTCCAGGATGTGGGTTACCCCTGCGACGATTTCAACACGCTTGTCCTCCGCGCGGAATACAACAACGCCTGGACCCATTCCGACTCGACCCAACGGGCCCGGGGTTCCAACATCCGGGACCAGTGGATCCGCGACACCCAGCAGTGCATGAGCGGTTACCAATCCCACGGCGATCACGTCCACCTCTTCATCAACGGCCGGTACTGGGGCATCTACAACGTCGCCGAGCGGGTCGACGCCTCCCTCGCCGCCAATCTCTTCGGCGGCGAGAAGGAAGAGTACGACGGGCTCGCCTATGAAGCCTCCAACGGTGTGAAGGCGCGTGACGGCGACACCGCCAACTGGACCCTGCTCCGATCGCTCGCGCAGGCCGACCTCACCGTCCAGGCGAACTACGAAGCCGTGGCGGCGATGATCGACCTCCCCGCCTTCGCCGATTACATGATGCTGAACTTCTTCGGCGGCAACCAGGACTGGCCGGGTAACAACTTCGCGATGGTCTGTTCCCGATTGCCCGGCGGGCAATTCTACTTCGTCGGATGGGACATGGAACGGACCCTTGAGAACGTCTCCGACAATCGGCTCTCGGCATCCTTTGCCAACGGGCCCAAAGGTATCCACGACCGGCTCAAAACCGCTCCCGAATATACGCTCCTCTTCGCCGACCGCGTTCACAAGCACCTCTTCAACGGCGGCGCCCTGACCGCCGAATCGACCGTGCCCCGTTACCGCGCCTTCACGGAAAAACTCCGCCCCGCCATCTTCGCCGAGGCCGCCCGCTGGGGCGGCTACCGTCTCGAAAACAACACCGCTTCCAAACGATACGGCCTGAGCGATTGGGAATCGGAGCAAAACCGCATCCTCAACACCTACCTGCCGCAACGGCCGGCGCGTTTCCTCAGCCAGCTCCAGTCGGACGGGCTCTACCCCTCCCTCGCCGCCCCGGAATTCACCGAGACGGTCAACGGTGCGGAGAGCCGGATCACCCTCACGGTCCCTTCCGGCGCCACCGTCTACTACACGCTGGACGGAAGTGACCCGCGCACCGCCTTCAGCGGCGCGGTCTCCGCCACAGCCCTCCGCTACACGCAAGCCCTCACCGTCACGGCCACAACCCGGATCACGGCCCGCGCCTATCTGAACGGAACCTGGAGCGCGTTGTCGGAATACACCGCCCTCGCGGACCGCGAACGCGCCGTCTTCATCCAGCCCGACGAGGGGAATTGGGACAAAGATGACAACTGGAGCACCGGAACCTATCCCGACGGCGCGGGCGGCTGGGCGGTGATTCCCGTTCCGACCGGATTGGATGAGGATGGCAAACGGAATGTGCGCATCAACAAAAAACCGGTCACCATCGGCCACATCGAAATTTACAACGGATCGGCCACCAACCGGATCTGCAACAAAAAGGATGCCGCGGAAGGGTCGACCCTGACCTTTGACGGCGGGGACGAACCCGCCACCCTCACCGTCGCCGATTCCGGCGGCGGCATGACGGTGGTCGATGTGAACTACGGCGTTATCCTCGCGAACGATCTGCGGCTGATCGTGAGTAACGCGACCGGCCATGCCGAATACGGCGCGCTCCGGCTCCAGCAGGGCTGGAGCGGAACGGGCGGCCTAATCAAAGAGGGACCGGGGCTTTGTTCCCTTACCGGTGACGGCAAGGCCTATACCGGCGACACCCTGATCCGTGAGGGAGTCATCACCCTCACGGCGAAATCGATCCCGACCGCCACCCGGTCGATCTCTGTCGAGCCGGGCGGCCAGCTCCGTCTTGTCGGTGGGAACGCCTCCTATCCCTTCCCCTGCCCCATCACCATCAGCGGATTCGGACGCGACATGGCGCTGGGCGACGGGATGAACCGGCAGGGGGCGTTGCGTTACACCCCGACCAGCGCGAAGAACACGCCGGCCCGCGTTGAGACGCCGGTCGTGATCACCCACGGCGCCGCCATCCACGTCTCCAACGCCGAGAACACCCTCTTGCTCGCGCAGGGGCTCAGCGGGTCCGGCGGCCTCACGAAGACCGGCGCGGGGCTGTTGACGCTCGCGGGGCCGATCGATCTCGCGGCGTGCGCCACCACGGTGGAGGCTGGGACGCTCGCCTTCACGGAACCGGCGGAGGTCGCCTCCTTCTCCGGCGGCGGAACGGTCGCCTGCCTGGCGGGCCGAGTCGCGGCGCACACGGCGAGCGCATCGCTCCGGCTCGCCGTCCGTCTCAACCAAAGCGGACTCGCCAACGTGGCGGGCAACGGTTTTATCGATCTGGCCGACGCGACCGACCTTCCCGCCGTGATCGATATCTATCTGGGGAATGCCGACGATCCCGCCGACCTCTTCTACGGCGCGCTCTGTGTGCCGCTCACCTACTCGCTCGGGGCGCGGCTCAGCGCGGTCGAGACCCATGTCTACATCCCCGACCCTGCGGGAGAGCACACCTTCGACGGCGAGACCTGGAGCGCGACCGACGCGGCCGTCTCCGCCCAACCGGTCGCCTTCACGGTCAACGGCGCGCAGCGGCAGGGCCGGATGATCGTCGTCACGCGCGACATGTCCCGCGCCCTCCCGAACGGTTACCCGCAATGGCGGCAGACCGTCTTCACCCCCGAGGCGTGCGCGGCGGACGCCCCGGCTACCCGTCCCGAAACCGCGAACGAGGGTGTCCCCAACCTCTTCCGATACGCCTTCGGGATGACGTTGGCCGACCCCGCCGCCCTCTTCTACCCCAAGCTTGACCTCATCGGGGAGACCCGGCGCTACCGGTGGCGGATCATCCCCTCGCGCGACGATCTGCGTTACCGCATCGAAGCCTCCACGCAGGTGGACGATTGGACCGACGCCGAATGTCTCTTTGATTCCGACTGTGATCTTCCCGAACCGCCCGATCCGCAGGGATGGATGTCCCTCACGGATGAGCGGCTTCTTCCCCAACGGTTCTACCGTCTGCGGGTTATCCTCAAACAAACCGAAACGGAACAGGAAACGCCATGAACGCCATCCCGCGCCGCGTCTGGCTGGA
>DBXN01000171.1 GCA_002309585.1 Verrucomicrobia bacterium UBA1211 | reverse complement strand
AGGGTTGAGCGTTGAGGGTTGAGAGGACCCCTCAACCCTTCTTTCAGGGAGATTGAGATATGACCGGGCAATCCCGTGATTTGAACGACTGGCTGATGGAGCAAAAGTGCCGCTCGCTGGTGCATGCGTTGGAGCATCGCCGGTTTACGGCGGTCTATTGTCCGACGGTGCGCGATGCGGCCGATGCGGTCATCGCGGCGGCGGAATCCGCCGCGACCGTCGGATTCGGCGGCTCGCTCTCCGTCGCGGAACTGGATGTCCAGCCGCGTCTGGCGGAGATGGGCAAAGAGTTGCTCGATCACGGGCGTCCCGGTCTCACTCCGGAAGAGAAGATGACGATCATGCGGCGGCAGCTGACCTGCGACCTTTTCCTGACGGGAACCAATGCGGTCACGCAGGACGGCTGCCTTGTGAATATCGATGGCAACGGCAATCGGGTCGCCTCCATGATCTTCGGCCCGAAGAAGGTGGTCATCGTGGTCGGCCGGAACAAAATCGTCGATGGCGACATCAACGACGCCTATCTGCGGATCAAGCAGAAGGCGTCGCCGCCCAACGCGAAACGGCTCAACAAGAAAACGCCGTGCGCGGAAACCGGTTTCTGCGCGGACTGCGATTCGCCGGACCGGATCTGCATGGTGACGACCCTGCTGGAGCGGAAACCCCGTTTGACGGATGTGTGTGTGTTGGTGGTGAATGCGGACCTGGGTCTGTAAGGCAAAAGGGAAGAGATGCGCGCGACGATTCTTGACGGGAAAAAACTGGCCGCCGACATGCGGGCGGATATAGCGGCACAGGTCGCGAAACTGAAGGCGGAGACCGGTGTGACGCCCGGATTGGGCGTGATCCTGATCGGGGAGAATCCGGCATCCCTCTCGTATGTGACCGCGAAGGAAAAGGCCTGCGCCGATGCGGGAATGGTATCGCGCGATATCCGTCTGCCGGCGACCACCACCCAGGAAGAGGCGATCGAATGGGTCCGGAGGTTGAATGACGATCCCGCCATCCACGGGATCCTGGTTCAGCTCCCGCTTCCGAAACAGATTGACGAGAGCGCGGTGATCGATGCGATCATCCCCGAAAAGGATGTCGATGGGTTTACGCCGGTCAATGTGGGCCGGATGATGATCGGGAAGCGCTGTTTCCTGCCCTGTACCCCGCACGGGATCATCCAGATGTTGCTCAGCGCGGGCGTTGAGACATCCGGCAAGCACGCGGTTGTGGTCGGCCGGAGCAACATTGTCGGGAAGCCGGTTTCGCACCTGCTGATGCGCAAGGCGAAGGGCGGTAACGCGACGGTGACGGTCTGCCATACCGGCACGGCCGATCTGGCGGCGTTCACCCGGCAGGCGGACATTCTGGTCGTGGCGGCGGGACATCCCGGCACGGTGACTGGCGATATGGTCAAGCCCGGCGCGGTGGTGATCGATGTCGGCGTGAACCGGATCCCGGATGCGACGCGCCCGAAGGGATTCCGGTTGGCGGGCGATGTCGATTTCGATTCGGTCAGCGAGGTCGCCTCCCTGATCACGCCGGTTCCCGGCGGTGTCGGCCCGATGACCATCACGATGCTGCTCTACAACACGCTGGAATCGGCCGCGCGGAGCGCGGGCCGCTAGGCCTTCGTGGGTTTGGGAATCGTAAGGGCGAAAGCGCTGTTGGCGAGCGCCATGAGGGCGGCGGTGGCGAACAACACGCCCGGCCCGAACCGGTCGAAAATCCAGCCGCCGAAGATCGCGTAAAAGACCGTGATCACATGGTTGACGGAGATGCCGGATGAGAGGGTCGCCGTCAGCTCCTCCTGCGAGTCGGAGAGCGTCCGGGCGTAGAGGTTGGTCGCGATAGAGGCGTTGGAGATCACCGCGTCCAGAATGTAATTCACGCAGACCGCCGCCACGGCGACCTTCGGCGGGAAGATATCCTTCGCGAAGCCGTAAAGCAGGCAGACGAAAAAGAGGACGACCGTATCCCAGATCATCACGTTGCGGTAGCCCCAGCGGTCGGTGAGCCGCCCGATCAGCCGTCCGCCCCACAGCGCCGTCAGGAAGGCGCTGATCCCGAAAAGCAAGGCGACCTCCTTGGTGCTCATGCCGTAGAGCTTGATGAGAACGAAGGGACCGAAGGTGAAGAAGACCTGCTTCCGCGCACCATAGAAGAGTTCAAGTCCATAGAATTTCAGGTATTTCCGCCGGAAGTAGAAGGTGGGGCGCGGACGGCTTGCGACGCCGGGTTCTTTCACGGTCGCGCCCAGCGCCACGCTGACCGCCAGAAAGAGGACGATCATGCACCAGACCACATCGTAGAGAAGCCGTTGATCCGTCTGGCGCAGCCAGCGGATCCCGAAGAAGAAGACCGCCGCCACCAGCAGGCTTCCCGCAACGGTTCCCGTGTTGATCGCGCTGGTGACGATACCGAGCGATTCGCCGCTCTTTCCCGTTTTCGCGATGCTCAGCGCGATCGATTGCCGCACGGGCATGACCAGATGTTCGCCCAACGCCCAGAGGGTGATGAGGGCGACCGCACCTGCCCACGGCACGGGAATCAGTAACAGGCCCGCCGCCGCCAGTGAGATCAATGTTCCGATCCGCAGAACCTTCCAGTCGGAGAAGCGGTGCAACAGCGCCAGGATCGCGATGAGCAGGACACCGGGTGTTTCCCGCAGGAATTCCAGAACGCCGCGGTCAAACCCCGAAATGTTGTAGAATTCGACCAGAAAGTTGTTGAACGCGGCCTGGAAACAGCCGATGCCGATACCCCAGATGAGGATACTGGTGAAGAAGGCCGAGGCGCCGGATCCGGGTTTACAGACCTCACTGAACGCTTTCAAACTCAAACGCTTGATCATATTTACCTGTCTCAAAAAAGGTAGAAAAGTGGCCGGGGATTACCGGCTTCGCCAAAGCATGACATCGTCGTCGAAGATAAAGGCGGCGTCCACGGTCTGCCCTTTCAGCACCTTCGGCAGCCAATAGCAGTCGTCTTTCCACATTCTCGGATAGGGGATGTCACGCTCTTTGCACCAGAAGGGGGTCGCCTCGTCCGTCTCCTTCAGTTTGCCGATGTAGGACGGCGCGGTGAAGACGTGGCATTGCAGGTTGTAGCCGTTGGTGAAGGCGAAACGCAGGATTCCGTTCGGATGAAGATGCAACGGGGTCAGCCCCACCTCCTCCTCGGTCTCGCGAACGGCGGCGTGGAGTGGCGTTTCGCCAGGTTGGATACGGCCGCCGGGTGCGTTGATCTTGCCTGCGCCCAATCCCCGTTTCTTGACGATCAGGAGAACCTGTCCGCGCATCCGGATAAAGGTCAGGACCGCTTCCTCACTCGGTTTCCACTGGCTCCAGTCCAACGAAAACGGCTTCCCGGACGCGGTCTCAAGCTTGATCGGTTTCACGGCTCAATCCACATGGCGGGTGATGAAATTCTCGGAGATGTAGTCGATCGCCGCGTCGAGCGACGGCAGGATCTTCGTGCAGTGCCGGACGATCCAGGGGGAACACTCCTTGAACGAGAAGGGCGAGAACGCCACGATGAATTTTCCCAGATCGTGCGAGGCATAGAAGACCTCCATCGCGGTGCCGATGGACGCCTTGTTGTAGTTCACCAGCAGGATATCGGCGTCCCGCACATCCTGCAGGTCGAACTCCACGATCTCGTTGGCGCTGTCCACCTCGCGGTCCTTGAAATTCCGCCGCATCGGGTCCAGGATGATGAAATCTCCCCCCAGACGCGCCTTGGCCCGTTCCCGCCACGTGGTGGCCTCGTTTCCAGCCAGCGCGTCCATGATCGGACCGCTTAGGTAGATTTTCTTTTTTGAGGACATAAACCCCTTGCGCGATCAGGGAACCGGGAACTGCGCGGTCAGTTCGCAAACCTCTTTCCGGACCTTCGCCTGGAGGTCGAGGTTCGTGATGTCGCACAGGATGTCGGCGATCCACGTTCCGATTTTCCGCATCTCCGCGACGCCCATACCGCGGGTCGTGACCGAGGCGGTCCCGATCCGGATGCCCGATGTGATGAAGGGGCTGTTGGTGTCAAAGGGGATGGTGTTCTTGTTGCAGATGATGCCTGTCGCGTCCAGCGCCGCCGCGGCGTCTTTGCCGGTCAGGCCGCTCTTCGCGACGTTCACCAGCATCAGGTGGTTGTCGGTACCGCCGGAGACCAGATGGAAACCGCGCTCCGCCAACACGCCTGCCAGGGCTTTGCAGTTGTCCACGATCCCTTGCGCATACGCCTTGAACGCGGGTTTCAGCGCCTCGCCGAAGCAGACCGCCTTACCGGCGATGATGTTCTCCAGCGGACCGCCCTGAAGGCCGGGGAAGACCGTCTTGTCGATGGCCTTGGCGTACTGCTCGCGGCAAAGGATCAGCCCGCCGCGCGGCCCGCGCAGGGTCTTGTGCGTGGTGGTCGTCACGAAATCGGCGTAGGGGACGGGGCTTGGGTGCGCGCCGCCCGCCACGAGTCCGGCGATGTGCGCCATGTCCACCATCAGCAACGCGCCGCTGGCGTCGGCGATCGCGCGGAAGCGTTCGAAATCGATGATCCTCGGATAGGCGCTGGCGCCCGCGACGATCAGTTTCGGTTTCACTTCAAGCGCCAGCTTCCCGATCGCGTCATAATCCAGCATCTCGGTTTCGGGCGAGACGGTGTAGGGGACGATGTTGTACAGCTTGCCGGAGAAGTTGACGGGGCTGCCGTGGGAGAGGTGGCCGCCCTGGTCCAGACTCATCGAAAGGATCGTATCGCCCGGTTGCAGCATGGCAAAGTAGACCGCCATGTTCGCGGAGCTGCCGCAGTGCGGCTGGACGTTCGCGTGCTCGGCGCCGAAGAGCGTCTTCGCCCGTTCGATGGCCAGCCGCTCGGCGGTGTCCACCGGGATGCACCCGCTGTACCAGCGCTTGCCCGGGTAGCCTTCCGCATACTTGTTGATCAGGACGCTGCCGCACGCCTCGCGGATCGCGCGGGAGACGGTGTTTTCGGAGGCGATCAGGTTGATGGTCGAGTCCTCCTGCCGGATCTGGCCCATGATCGTCGCATGGATTTCGGGATCGTCGGCGGCCAGTCCGGAGAACTCCGGCAACCGCGCGCCGCGCTCCAGTTTGCAGAGCCGGCGGACATGGCGCTCGCCTTGGGAGAAGGGCGTGTCCAGGAAGGTCTTGACGATCTCAACCGCCTCATCGGCATCGGTTTTGGAGCCGGCCATCGCCAGGACGTTCGTGTCGTTGTGGTCACGGGTCGCGTGGGCTTCCTCAACCGTCGCGCAGAGCGCCGCGCGGATGCCGCGGAACCGGTTCGCCGTCATCGATACGCCGATACCCGTCCGGCAGATCAGAATGCCGCGGTCCGCCTTCTTCTCGATCACCGTTTCCGCAACGGCGATCGCCACGTCCGGATAATCCGCCGAATCCGTTGAAAAGACCCCGACATCCATCACCTCAAGGTCTGTCCGCGTCTTTAAATAGGACAAAATCGTCTGCTTCAGCTCATATCCGCCATGATCGCAACCAATGACTACGTTCATCGTATCTCCCAAAACCGTTAAAAATGAATGGAACACTATACCATAGCCCCCCCCTGCCAGACAAGCCGCGATTGTCCGTTACCCCCTTGCCGGGCATCTTTCACCGTATCGGGTTCATGCGGCATGGGAGGGGCAATGTTCCCCATTTTCCGTTCTCAGACCTCGCTGCGGGCCGCGGTGATCCAGCCCCGGCGGGTGAAGTCGGGGATATCGACCTTGGTGCCGCCTTTCAGGACGGAGGTTTCGGTCAGTTCGACGAGGCAGCTCCAGGAGGCGGCGTCGTAGACGTCCATATCCAGCGGCAATCCCTGCGTCAGGCAGTGGCAGAGCCGGTAGTCCATCAGGAAATCCATCCCGCCGTGTCCGCCCTGCTTTCTGGCGAGCTCCCCCTGTTTCTGCCAAAGGGGATGGGCGTGGGCCGCTTTGAGTTTGGCAAGTTCCTCGGCGCTCATCCATTGGTGGGCGTTGGGTTCGAGCGCGACCCGCAGCGGATAGTCGGCGACGCATCCCTTGGTGCCGGAAATGAGGTTCAGCCGGCTGTAGGGGCGGGGGCTGGTGGTGTCGTGCTGGACCAGGATCGTCCGTCCGCGATAGGTCCGGATCAGGGTGCAGTTCATGTCGCCCTGCCGGATCGGGGTCGCCTTGATCTGCTTGTTCGCCGCGTACCGCGCCAATCCAACCGGATCGCTGCTCATGGAGGTCAGGGTCATCATCCGGTCGCCGCGGTTGATGTCCAAGTACCGGCAGACGGGACCGAGCCCGTGGGTCGGATAGGGATTGCCCGTGTGCTGCTGCGACCACGCCAGCCGCCATTGACCCTGATACCCGCCGGTCTGTTCCGCGTTCCACTTGCTGGCGCGCAGGTCATGGATATAGGCGCCCTCGCCGTGGACCAGCTCGCCGAGGATTCCCTTGCGGCAGAGATTGAGGGCGAAAAGCTCATTCTCGCCGTAACAGCAGTTCTCCAGCATCATGAAGTGCTTACGGGTCGATTCGGAGGTGTCAACCAGCTGCCAGCACTGTTCGACGGTGACGGCAGCGGGCACCTCGGTGACGGCGTGCTTTCCGCACTGCATCGCGTGGACGGCCATCGGGGTGTGGCAGAGCCACGGTGTGCAGATGTAGATCAGATCCAGATCCGGCTGTTCGCAGAGCGTCTTCCAGATCTCGGCCGAACCGGCGTAACACTTCGGTTGCGGGCGGCCCTTTTCGGTAAGGAACTTCGCCTGCCGGGCAACCCGATCCTCGATCAGGTCGCAGAGCGCGAGTATCTCGGCGTTGGGCAGCATCGCCAGCCGCGGGATGGCACCCGATCCGCGATGTCCCAGACCGATCACGCCGATCCTGACCTTCTCCATCGGAGGGGCGCGGAATCCCGCCATGCTCTTCCCCTTGCGGTCAACGTAACCGGAATTCATTTCCGGCAGAGAGATACATCCACCCGCCGCCAGCGCGCCGCTGACGGATAAGGCCTGTTTCAGGAACGTGCGTCTTTTCATAGGTTCTCCTCCAGTTTTGAGATGTCGATTGCGGTTACGATCGGAAAGTGACTAAACCCTCCTCGCGGAGGCTGACATAGCCGCGGCTGTTCGCGGTTTTCCGGCCGATCACGATGTGGTCGATCACGGGAATGCCCATCAGCTCGCCGCACGAGATCATCCGTTGCGTCAGTTCGATGTCCTGGCGCGAAGGCTGGGGATCCCCCGACGGGTGGTTGTGCGCGAGGATGATCCGGGCCGCGCCGAACCGGATCGCCTTCATGAAAACGTCGCGCGGATGGACCAGTGCGAAATCCAGCGTTCCGGTGGAGACCGCCTCGGGCGGGACGATCATCCGGTTCTTCACGTCCAGCAGCAGCGTCCAGAAGTGCTCCTGTTTGTCCTGAAGCGTCTGATAGTAAAACAGCTGGTAGATGTCGCGCGGACTGGAGAGCGAGGGGGCCGTCTGACCGCTGGAAAGTTCCTGCGCCACACGGCTCCCCAGTTCGAGGGCGGCGGCCAGTTCCATCGCCTTGACCTTGCCCAGCCCCGGGATCTTTTTCGCCAGAATGTCGCCATACTCCGCGCGCGCCAGTCCCGCCAGTCCATCGAAACGCTTCAGGATCTGCCGCGCCAGATCCGACACGTTGGTTCCCGGCAGACCGGAACGGAGGATGATGGCCAACAGCTGGTCGACCGTGAGCTTCTTGGCCCCGTTTTTCAGAAACGCCTCGCGCGGACGTAACTCGGCGGGCATTTCGCGGATGGTGCCGCAGCCGGACTGTTCGTCTCGCTCAGGTTCGGAGGGTCGCTCGTCCATACGTACTCCAGATGGTTCGGACACGCTCGGCGACGGCTTCAACCGGTTCCTCGCCGGTGATCTCGATCCAGACGGTATCCGCCTGATGGCGGAACCAGGTCTCCTGCCGTTTGGCCAATTGACGGGTCCGTGTGATGATGGTGTTCTTCGCCGTTTCCAACGTGCATTGCCCGTCCAGCCACGCGCAGACCTCGGCGTATCCGATCGCCTTGCGGGCGGTTTCGGACCAGACGGGATAGGCGGCCCGGAGGGCTTTGACCTCTTCAACCAGTCCCTGCTCGAACATCCGTTCGACGCGTCGGGCGATCCGGCGCTGCAGCGCCTCGCGCGGCATGGTGAGCGCGGGCAGAGGCGGGCGCGGGGTCTTCCCGCGCCAGGCGTCGGGCAGATGGCCGGTCCGCTCCAGCACCTCGGCGGCGCGGGTCAGGCGGCGCGGATTCAGCGGGTCGTCCAACGCGGCGAACGCCTCCGGCCAGCGGCGGCGCACCTCTTCCGCCAGGCGGTCGATCCCCTGCTGTTCAAGAAAGGTATTCCAATAGTGGCGGCGTTCGGGTGAGGCTTCCGGGCCGTCCAGCCCTTCCGTCAACGCTTTGAAATAAAGGCCTGTCCCGCCGGTGGCGTAAATCGGCCGGTCCGTCTGCGCGGCCGATGCCGTGACCGCCTCCAACCACTTGCCGGTGCTGAACGGCTCGTCGGGTGTCGCGAGATCGATGCCGAGATAGGGGACCTCCGCCCGCTCGTCGGCGCTGGGTTTGGCGGTTCCGATGTCCATGCCCCGGTAGACGAGCATCGAATCGGCGGAGAGGATGGCCGCGTCATCCTGCCGGGCGAGATGGTGGATGACGGCGGATTTCCCGGTGGCGGTTGCCCCTGCGAGCAGATAGGCCTCAGGCATGGGGTGCCTCCTGCCGCCGCGCGGCGAGGCTGAACTCGCATCCGCAATAGTCCTGCCGGTAGAGTCCATATTCGGCGGCGCGGCGGAGACTGTCGAGAAACCCGTCCTTCTTCTTGAAGTCGATCGACAGGAAATGTTCACCGTCCACCTCTTTCCCGACGGCGAAGAGGGTCGGGGAGGATTTGTGCGGGCTGACGGTGAGGGAGGTTGTGAAGGCGTCGCATCCGTAAGCCTCGCGGAGTTTCGCCGCGCGGGTCAGGCTGTACCGGAAACAGCGGGCGCATCGCGCCCCCCGTTCCGGTTCCCGCTCAAACCCCTTCGCGACGCTCTCCAGCCAGTCGGCGTGGTCGGGCGGATCGACGCAATACGGCGTGTCCGTCACCTCCGCGAGACGCTTGAACGCCTCAAGCCGCTTCTCGAACTCCTCCGCAGGGGCGATGTTCGCATTGGAGAAACAGAGCATGACCGAATAGCCCGCCTCCCGCAGCGCGAAGAGACAGTGACTCGCGCACGGTCCGCAGCAACTATGGAGCAATACCCGTTTACCCATCGCCCCTCCCGGAGAGACGCTAGATCGCCAACGTCCAGTCGCCGCGCATGTGCGGCGTAAGGTAGCGGTCGGCTTCGGGGTTGTCGATGAACCGCCCCTTCGCCGCGTCCCACCGCAGTTTCGACTGTCCGGTCCGCATGCCGATGTGCGCGAGCACGGCCGGCAACACGGAGGAGAAGCCCGCCGGAATCGGCGAGATGTTCTCGGCGTTAGTGTAGATCGCGTCGATGAAGTTCTTCTCCTGCTGACCGCTCTTGATCAGATGGATCTCGTCCTCGCGCAGTTTCTCCCGCATCAGCTCCGGCGGGTTGGTCTCCAGCTTGCCGTTCGTGACGTAGACCGTTTTGCCGTTCTCGCCATAGAAGTGGCAGCCGTAGGGAATGTCGGAGGAGACGAAGACGCGGGTACCGTCGCCATACACGATGTCGAAGCTGAACGACGTTCCGATCGTGTTGTAAACCGCGGTGACCGGGGGCATTTCGCCCTTGATGTTCTCGATCGCGACCGGCTCAACGCCGTCCTTGCCGAGCGCCCACTGCATGATGTCCAGCTGGTGCGCCGCAAAGTCCGTCAGCATGCCGCACGAGTAGTCGAGGTTATACCGCCACTGCATCGGATAGTGGATTTTGGGGATGAACTTGCGAAGCGGGGCGGGCCCCAGCCACATGTCGAAATCCATGTAGGCCGGCGGTTTCTCCCACGGCGTCTCGCTCTGCTGCTCGGCGGTCTTGCCGAAGTTGCTCCATCCCTTGTTCAACCCGACTTCCACGCGCTGGAGCTTGCCGATCCGGTTGTTGCGGACCAGTTCGCAGGCCATGCGGAAGTAGTCGTTCGAGCGCGACTGCGCGCCGGTCTGGAAGGTGATGCCCGCCTTTTTGACGGCGGCGACCATCGCCCGGCCCTCATCGACCGTCAGGAAGAGCGGTTTCTGGCCGTAGATGTGCTTCCCCTTCTTGGCGGCCCAGATGGTGTGGAGCGCGTGCCAGTGGTCCGGCGTGCTGATGCAGACCGCGTCCAGCTCCGGATCGTCCAGCATCTCGCGGAAGTCCGAGAAGACCTTGCAGGCGTTGTAGGTTTTTCCGGTTTTTTCGGTGTAGAAGTCGTTCACCTTCCGGCGGCCGGGTTCGCGTCCGCCCATGCGTTCCGCGCGGTAACCGTACAGGGGGCCTTCCGAGACGGGGTCGCAGACGGAAATCACCTGCACCCGATCGTTATAGAGGAAGTTGCCGATATTGTCCTGGGCCATGGTCCCATAGCCCAGGATACCGACGTGAATGCGCTCCGAGGGCGGCGGGCGGCGGGCGATTCCGCCCTTCACGCCCACGACATCGGCCGGAAGGATGGCGGGCGCGGCAAACGCCGCCCCGCATCCGGCCAGAAAACTCCGACGGGAAATGGTTGGTTTCATCATGATGGATTTGCCGCTTTCTTGGCTTTGGATTTGTTCAGGAGGTAGACGATCAGGGCGCCCGCCGCGACCAGCAACGGGATCGAGACGAGCGGCCGGTAGGCCAGCCACGCCACCGCGATCGTGATGAACGAGCAGATGAGCGCCACGATACCGGCCACCAGCGAGATGCCGACACCGAGGATGTTGCCGAGGAACGGCAGGACATCGCCGAGGGTCTCGATCGGCTTCAAGAAGGCCCTGATACCCGCGAACATCAGGAAGAACCCGGCGAGGCGGAGGATCCAGGTCATCATCGCATTCGCCTTTTGGGCGTCCTCGAACATCTGGTCGGCCGGTTTGGCCTCATCGGACTGCAGCGCGATCATCTTCCCGTTCGACGCCTTGTGCGATTCGAAGGTGCTGCCCTTCTGGTCCGCCACCACCGAGATCTCATGCGGCAGAACCACGCTGAAGGTCACCCGCAGATCGCCGATGCTCGGCGAGGCGGGGTTGTAGGAGGTGACCGCGTTCGCGACGGCGTTGCTGACCGCTTGGACGAGGCTGGCGGGCTTGGCCACCGCCTGCTGGGCCGCCGGAATGTAGATGACACCGTTCTGAAGAACGGCCTTGGCGTAGGTCTCGGGCAGTTTGTACCCCTCGGGGAAGGTGAACGCCTGCGACTTGCCGATGCGTTTGATCTGACTCTCGTTCAGGGTGAACGCGCCTACCATCACCGTCTGCGCGTACTGCTCGGCCGCCTCGATCGGAAAGGCGCCGGGATTGTCGTGGCCGGCCTCCTTGAAGCCCGTCGAGTCGATCGGCGCGGAGGACCACGCTTTCGCGTAGGAGTAGGTCTTGGTGGTTTCGACACTGCCGCCGACCTTCTTCTTCTGGGAGGTCGAGACATTCTCCTTCCACTGGTACATCTCGACCTGGCGGACCAGGCGGATACCTTTCTGCTCGATGCCGAAGATGTCATCCTTCAGGATGTCGTCCGTCTTGGCCATGCCAGAAAGGTGGACCAGTTTGCCCTCATTCGCGGGGTCCAGCTTGTTGGCGTCGATGGAGATGACGGTCTTGGCCCCCTCCTTCAGCGCCCGCGCCGTCTTCACCGCGTTCCCCTCGTTCCAGAAGAGCAGCGGGAAACCCGCGATGAACATGATCAAACCGGCGAGCATGCCCTTGAACGAGCTGCCCAGCCGGGAACCCCAGGATGTTGTGGTGGTCTCTGTAACTGACATGGCTTTCGATCCTTTGCCTTTAGGTTATTTCGCCGGGTGGACGCCCATCCCCTTCTCGAATCCGTTGCCGGAGACCGGCGAGCAGATGGCGATCTTCTCTTTGACCGTGTCGACTTTGATCCGGCCGGCGATCTTCATGTCCTCGTCCAGCACTTCTCCCGTATCCGGATCGGTGATCTGCTCCACTTTGCCCACGTCGAACTGCTGGCCGACCGCCACGCCCTCGCGGGTTCCGCGATTGATGATGATGCGGTTCTCCGACGCCGAGACCACGGTTCCTTCCCAGGGGATCGATTCCAGCTGCGCGGTGATGAATTCAACCGCCTGGTTGACCGCATCCGCCGTCGCCTTCCCGACGTTGTCTTTCTCGAATCCCGCCAGATCGCCCGTCAGCCCGCCCAGCTTGCTGCCGTGGTAGCCGATCCCGAGACCCTTGCGGCCCGCTTTCCCGATCACGCTTTTAGAGCCTTTTACCTGGCCCGTCCGGGAATCGACCACGTAAACCGTCACGTTGATTTCGGCCGAATCGGTATTGCCCCCGAGGCGGATGCCCTTGAAGTTCAAGCCACCGCCACCGCCCGTCGTCGAATCCTGGACGTGCGTGATGACGCCCTTCACCAGGAGCTGCGCCGGGGTCATCTGTCCAACCGCCGGTGCCTTCTTGCCGCCCGCCGTCCGGCCAGCCGCCGCCAGATCCTGCTCCTGCATCGCCTCCCCGCGCATGTCTTTCTCGCCCAGCACGATGAACCGTCCGCTCTGGTTCAGCGAATCGGTCAGGACCGCACCCCAGCCATCGCCGATATCCCAACGGCCATGCCATCCCGCCTTGTTCTCAAATTTCGAAACGGAGATCGAATACCGCAGATTCCCCTGCGCCTCGGCGGAAAAAACCGCCAAGAAACCCAACGCCAGACCGACTGTCCAACTCGCCCATGCGCCTTTCATGATTTTCCCTCCTAACTGAAGTTGTGATGACAAACCCAAGTTCTGTTTAATAGCATATCACATATTTTCGTTTCGGCAATCAAATCATGCGATTTACGCGATCGTCGAGCGCATCTCCATGTCGAAAAACAACCAAAACAACCGGTAAAAACAACATGAAGAGAAACGCGGGCTAACTCGCCCGCGTTATTCCCGTTTTTCAAGAACGGCGGGCATGCGCGGGCGAGTTAGCCCGCGCGTACAAGAAAAGTTGTTTAAAACAGTTGTTTCCAACCATCATGAACAACGGCGGTGAATTGTGGTATCTGCGCCCATGAAACCCATGAACTTCGCGCTTGTCTGCCCCCCGCGATTTCGGTACGATTCCATCCCATGCAAAAAAGACTCCGATTTTTCCTTCATACCTACGGTTGCCAGATGAATGTGCGGGATTCAGAGGCGGCCGCCGCGTTGCTGTCGGCCGCGGGCTATGAGCAGGCCGCCTCGGAGGCCGATGCGGACCTGGTGATCGTCAACTCCTGTAGCGTCCGGGCCAAGGCGGAGGAGAAGGCCCTTGGGAAACTCGGACTCCTCTGCGCGTCGCGGCGTGACCATCCCGGCCGGCTGGTGGGGCTGATGGGGTGTATGGCCCAACGGCTCGGGGAGGCGATCTTCAAGAAGATCCCCGGCTTGGATTTTTCGGTCGGGACGCGCCGCGCCGGGGCGATCCCGCGGCTGGTGGCGCGGGTACTGGCCGGGGAGCGCGGCCTGCTGGAGACCTCCTCCCAGGATGAGATCCCCGACGTGCCGGACGCCCATGTGGAGGATATGGGTTTCTCCGCCTTCGTCACGATCCTGCTCGGATGCAACCGCCGCTGCGCCTACTGCATCGTCCCGGATGTGCGGGGGCGCGAGTACAGCCGCCCGGCGCGGGAGATTCTGGCGGAGATCGCCGCGCTGGCGCGGCACGGGGTGCGGGAGGTGACCCTCCTGGGCCAGAGCGTGATGAATTATGGACGGATGAACCCGGTCTGGGATGAGACCGACCCGCCCAGCCCCGGCGGTTACCGGGAACCCTTCCCCCGACTGCTGGAGGCGGTCGCGGCGATTCCCGGCGTGTTGCGGATCCGGTTCACATCGGGCCATCCCTCGGGATGCACGGACGAGCTGGTGCGCGCGATGGCGAGTCTGCCGCAGGTCTGCCACCACCTCCATCTGCCGGTCCAGTCGGGCTCGGACCCGATTCTCAAGGCGATGCGCCGGGGTTACACCCGCGAACGGTATCTGGAGGCGGTCGGGAAACTCCGCGCCGCGATGCCCGATTTCGCCTTGACCACCGATGTGATTGTCGGATTCCCCGGTGAGACGGAAGCGGATTTCGAGGCGACCCGGACGTTGATGGATGAGGCGGGATTCGACAACGCCTTCATTTTCAAGTATTCCCCGCGTCCGGGAACCCCCGCCGCGCAGATGCCCGATGACGTTTCGGACGAGGAGAAGATGCGCCGGAACCAGGTTCTGCTGGCCGATCAGGACCGGCGCGGTTCGGCGCTGAACGAGGCGCTGGTCGGGACGGTTCAGGAGGTGTTGGTTGAGGGCCGCAGTTTGCGTAATGCCGAACGGTGGGCGGGCCGCTCGCCGGGCAACAAGATCGTTGTCTTCGACCCGGTCGAGGGTCTGGAGCCGGGGACGTTGGCGAAGGTTGCCATCACCCGGGCCGCCCCGCAAACCCTGTACGGTGAGGTGGTTAGGTAGTTGGGTGGTTAGTGGTTAGTCGTTAGTGGACGCTCAACCCTCAACGCTCAACCCGTAACCGATGATGGTGAGGAACAGCGATGAAAAGAACGGATAACCCCCGGATACGGTGTACAATCGAGAAGTGCGTCTACGGCGGTGATGGCTTGGCGCGGGTCGACGGGCGGGTGGTTTTTGTTCCGGGAACCTTGCCGGGCGAGACCGTCGAGGCGCAGGTTCTGCAGGCCAAACGCTCGTTTCTGCGGGCGAGGCCGGTTCGCGTTCTGACGCCTTCCCCCGACCGGATCCAGCCCTGTTGCCGGTTGGCGGATGGGGGCCAGGTACCGGGTTGCGTCTACGATCATGCGGCCTATCCGGCGGAGGTCCGGATCAAGCAGGGTCAGCTGGAAGAGGCGATCCGCTGGTTGCCCCGCGGCGACGCGTGCCGCTTTTATCCGCCGATCCCGGCGGATGTTCCGTTGCACTACCGGAACAAGATCACCCTGCATGGCGCGCGGGAAAAGGAACTTCCGATTCTCGGCTATCTGCGGGAACCATCCCATCGGGTGGCGGATCTGCCGGCCTGTCCCCTTGCCTCACCCGCGATCAACCGTGCGCTGGCGGCATTCCGCGCCTCGGAGCCGTTTCAGCGGATCGGTATCCGGGATACGGTTGTTTTCCGGAGTACGTCCGCCGATGGCGCGGGTTGGTGGAGTTCGACCCTTCGGGCGAAGACACTCCCTGATCTCCTGACCGAAGAGACGCCGATGGGCCCGCTCAAGGTTCCGTATGACGGCTTTTTCCAGATCAATCCCGTGATGGCGGGCCGACTGATGGTTGTGCTGGGCGCGTGGTTTGAGGAGGGGTGCCGGGATTACCCCGAGATCGTGGACGCCTACTGCGGGGTCGGCGGATTGGGGCTTGCCTGCATGAGGCGGGGCGGAACCCGGCTTTTCGGGATTGAGTCCGGCCGGCGTGCGGTCGAGATCGCGCGGGAGAACGCCGCGGCGTGGGGGATACCTGCGGAATTTCAGTGCGTGTCGCTCGGACAGGAATCTTTCGCGCTCTCCGCATGCGTCAACGAGACGGCGAAAACCACACTGCTGGTCGATCCGCCGAGGGGCGGGTTGGCGCCGGAAATCGCGGCCGCCCTGCGCGACAGCCGCATTCCGCGCATCTTCTATGTCTCCTGCGACCCCGCCACCCTGGCGCGCGACCTGCGCATCCTCCTCACGGACGCCTACCGGCTTGTCCGGGTCCAGCTGCTCGACCTCTTCCCCCGCACCGCCCGCTTTGAGACGCTCGCGGAACTAAGGCTCAATCGGGGTTAAGTTCAATACGGAAAACCGAATAGCCAAAGGGGTATTGCCGAATCCGGGACCGGCCCCAAAGCAACATCTCCATGCCGACAGTCCGATAGTCTTGAAATCGCAAAAATGAAATTTCAAGACTGTCAGATGTATGCAAATCGATAGTCTTGAAATTTTAAAATCGCGATTTCAAGACGGTGTTGCCCCGGAACTTCAGGCTTTTTCGCCTCGACTTCTTCTCCTGCAGGGGTTCCGCTACGGATTGACGCGGGGGAGGGGATTGTATACGATATGGGGTGTTTGTCACGGACATCGGGAAGGAGACCGCTATGGACGAGAAAGTGTTTGAGGAGAAGATCGATCAGTATTACCGCGCGTTCGCGGAATGGGCCGCGCGCTATCACTTCACGTTTACCCGGCCGTCGGTCACCGTCGGCGGGTTGCCATGCGTCCTGTTCCTCGGCAACCACTCCTCCGGCAAATCCTCGCTCATTAACTGGGTGATGGGCGGTACTCCGGTGCAGGATATCGGCGTGGCGCCGACCGATGACGGGTTTACCGTCCTGCTCTACGGGGAGAAGGAAGAGGATGTGTTCGGACCCGCCGCCCTCACGCGGCTTCCGAAGGAGTTCGCCGCCCTGGGGCGGTTCGGGCCGGAATTCCTCCAGCATCTGCGCGTCCGGATCCGGATGCGCGATTTCCTGAAGAACGCCACGCTGATCGACAGCCCCGGCATGATCGATGCCGCCGAAGGGGCGGTTTCCCGCGGCTACAATTTCGCGGGGGCGGTTCGGTGTTTCGCGGAACTCTCCGATATGATCTTCTTCCTCTTCGATCCCGACAAGCCCGGCACGACGGGCGAGACGGTTTCGGTCTTCTCCAAGTGCCTTCAGGGGATGGAGTTCAAACTCCGCGTGCTGCTGAACAAATGCGACACCTTCTCCAGTCTGTACGATTTCGCCCGGGCATACGGGACTCTCTGCTGGAATCTGGCGCGGGTGCTCCGCACCAAGGACCTGCCCAAAATCTACACCACCTATACGGGTAGCGAGCGGGTGCAGTCGGATGACCGGCTGGCGCTGACCGATTTCAACCGTCACCGGAAGGAGTTTCTCGATATTCTCAACGCGGCGCATGCCCGTCGGGCGGATAATGTCTTGGCCGCGGCCCACGCGGACTTCACGGGCCTCTCGATCCGGATGCGGCTGGTGGATCACGCGACTTTGAAACTGTTTGGGTTGACCTGCCGGCGGGTGCTGGCGGGATGTGTCGCCGCCGTCCTGTTCGCGTTCGGCCTGTTGTTGCTCTTGGCGCGGCTCTTCAGCTCTTCGCCGATTCCGAAGGCGGGCGCGCCCCTCTGGCCGGTGGTGCTCGCCTGGGTGATCAGCGGCGTCGCCACGGTCGGTTTCCTCTACGGGTTCTTTGTCTGGAACGCCTACGCCAACCGCGCGGCACGGCGGCGGCTGGCGGAAAAGCTCGATGATGATTTCGAGCAGGAATACCGGGATTCGATGGCCATTTCGACCCGTGACGACCTCCGGCAGTCCTGGCTCGCCATCAGCGCCGAGACGAAAGAGGTGATCGAGCGCGCCCCGCTCCCGAACCCGCTCTTCGGCAAGTCACGCAGACGGAGTGTCGAAACCGCCGCCTACGAAACGGCCAACAGCGTGAAAGATTAAACGGTTAAAGAGGGGAACGGGAATTATGGCATTATGGAAATAGGACAATGTGGCATTATGGCATTATGAAAATGTGGCAGAGTGAAATTCCATAATGGCTTAATGTCACAATTCCATAATTTCAGAATGAAAAAAGGGGGACGCGCCGGAGGCGCGTTCCCCTTTTAGCGTCTATACGACGGGCAGTTGCGCGAAACCGGCGGCGAGATCGGCGTCAGCGGGAATGACGTCGTTCATCTGGCCGTCGTTGAAGCGCTGATACGCCATCATGTCGAAGTAACCCGTTCCGGTCAGACCGAAGACGATGGTTTCCTCTTTGCCCGTCTCTTTGCAACGGAGCGCCTCGTCGATCGTGGCGCGGATCGCGTGTGACGATTCGGGTGCGGGCAGGGTACCTTCGGTACGGGCGAAAAGGGTCGCCGCCTTGAAGACGCTGGTCTGTTCGACCGCGCACGCCTCGATCTGCTTCTGGTCGTAGAGTTCGGAGAGGGTCGCGCTCATGCCGTGATACCGCAACCCGCCGGCGTGGTTGGGCGGCGGGATGTAGCCCGCGCCCAGCGTATACATCTTCTGGAGCGGACACACTTTCCCCGTGTCGCAGTAGTCGTAGGCGTAACGGCCGCGCGTCAGGGAGGGACAGCTTGCCGGTTCCACCGCGATAATCCTGTAATCCTCTTCACCGCGTAGCTTTTCGCCGATGAACGGCGCGATCAATCCCGAAAGGTTGGAACCGCCGCCCGCGCAGCCGATGATGACATCCGGTTTGACGCCGAGTTTGCGGAAGGCCGCCTGGGTCTCCAGTCCGATGACGGATTGGTGCAGGCAGACCTGATTCAGGACGCTGCCCAGCACATAGCGCGCGTTCGGCAGTTTGATGGCCGCCTCGACCGCTTCGGAAATCGCGCAACCGAGCGATCCGGTCGTTCCCGGGAACTCCGCGTTGATCCGCCGCCCGATTTCGGTGGTCATCGACGGCGAGGGGGTCACGTCCGCACCGTAGGTCCGCATCACTTCACGCCGGAAGGGTTTTTGCTCATACGAGCATTTGACCATGTAGACGTGGCACTTCAGCCCGAAAAAGGCGCACGCCATGGAGAGCGCCGTTCCCCACTGTCCGGCGCCCGTCTCGGTGGTCAGATCGTCCAGCCCCTGCTCCTTCGCGTAGTAGGCCTGGGCGATGGCGCTGTTCAGTTTGTGCGAACCCGAGGTGTTGTTCCCCTCGAACTTGTAGTAGATCTTGGCGGGAGTCTCCAAGGCGCGTTCGAGGAAGTAGGCGCGCACGAGTGGGGAGGGCCGGTACATCTTGTAGAAATCGCGGATCGGCTCGGGGATCGGGATGTAGGGGGTCGTATCATCCATCTCCTGCCGGACGCACTCGCGGCAGAAGACATGCTCCAGCTCCTCCGCCGTCACCGGCGCCTTCGTCTGGGGATTCAGCAGCGGCGCGGGTTTTTTCTTCATGTCGGCACGGATGTTGTACCAGGCGGAAGGCAGTTCGGATTCGGACAGATACGTTTTGTAGGGAGTCGTATTCATGATTTTTCCTTTGGTATACGGTTGAACAGAAAACGGAGAGACGGGATCAGTGCCCGCGCCGGGTGCCGCCTCCGCGGCCTCCCCCCGACGAATACCGGCGGCAGTTCTCCTTGAACTCCTCAAGCCAGTCGATCCCGATTTGGCGGAACGGTTTGTTGATCACCTCTCTGCGCGCGGTGCCGTCGTTCCCGACGACCGTTTCCGCCACTTGCTGGACGGGGTTTTGGTCCCAAAACGCGAGGGTCCGGCAATAGGCGCACGTTTCGCTCTGGAGTCGGCCCGTCTCAAGATAGGCGTGGAGGTGGCCACGGATGTGGCGGACCCAATCCGCGTCGGCGGAGGCGTATTGCGCGCCGGATGCGGCATCGACCGGAATCAGCCGGACGTGGCGGAACGCGGGCAGGACGAAGAAGGCGGCGGCGGTCGCCGGTTCCTTCCCGGTATCGGTCTCAAGGTAACCGAAGGGCTTGGCGGCACTGGACCAGGTGACCGAATCGGTATGGGCACCGCCGGCGATGTTCGGGGTCATCCGGTCGACGGTCGCCCCGACCCGGACGATCGCGTCGGCGCCGGCGACGTCGTATTCGTGCCGGACCGGTCCCGTCACAGGGAAGGAATCCTCTCCGTCGGGCTTCATCCGCGACCATTCGTCCCAATCGCTTGGATTGTAGAAAAACCAGGTTTCAAGCCGATCCATCGCGTTGGATGCGGTGAGGGCGGCGGCGGTCAATTCGGGGAATCCCGCGTTTGCCGCGTAATCCGCCAGTTGCGGGGCGGAAAAGACCCGCTGGATCGGGGTGGTGAAGGGGACGAGCGAGAGGCCGAAGATTTCGGAATTGGCGTAATCTTCGCCGGTCGGTTCGGGAAGCGGCGGCCAGTCGCGGTAGGAGGAGTAGGTGCGCAGCAGCCCGTAGGCGTTCCAGTAGAACCAGCACCAGCCGTAGCCGTCAACCGCCTGGTAAAAGTCTTTGCGGAGCAGGATGTGGTCGGAGTCGAATTGATAGAACCGCATGTTGTCGGGACCGGCGGCGATCCCGTCGCTGGCGATCTGGTTGATCAGATCGGCATACTCCTGCCAGGCGCCGGGCCACGGTTCCTGGAAGGTCATATCCCCGCCCTCGAAGAGTTGGGCATACTCGGTCCGGATCGTCGCGGCATGTTCCTCCAGGAGGGTCGTCATGTTGTTGTTCACATAGATCCGGTTGTTTTTGGCGGCGACCTGCGCGGCCAGCAGTCCGGCGAGCGGGCCGGTGAAGCAGAGCCGGGCCTGCATGGAGGTGATCGCGTGGACGGCGGCGGGATCCGGCGCCGTCAGGGCCAGCGCGTGCATCAGGTTCAGTTCCCCGATCAGATTCAGCGTCGCGCCCTGCCAGCGGGCGGCGGCCAGCGCGGCGGCGTCGCCCGCGTTCTGCGCCTGATCCTTGCGTTGGATGATCCGGTGCAGGTCAACGATGAACAGGAGGAAGAAGATGAGAATCACCAGGGTCAAGAGGATGAAGACCACCGCCTGCCCCGCCCGTCTTCCGTTCCGGCCCGTCACCATTGGGCATCCTCCAGGTAGAGGGGATAGTGGCTCTCGATTGAGTATTCGCCCGCGATGGCAAGATCCTCTTCGGCGGCGTTGCTTCCCTCCGCGTTTTCGTTGACGGAACGGAGTTCACCTTCCTCCAGCGAATCCAACCCGATCAGCAGCGGATGGCGCTGCCGGACGCGCACCGTCAGCGTGCCGGGGGAGGTGCCGTCAAACGCCGGACGTTCATGGATGTCGACCTCCGTCCGATCCCAGTACTCGTAATCCAGAATGGTTTGGGACGAGGGATCGTTGATGCTCTCCATGAACTCGGGAATCCGCCCCACCTCCAACGCGTACGATTGGGAGCGGTGGGTGGCGCGGAGGGCGATGTTGAAGACCGTTCCTGGATCACGACGGGCGATCGCCGCGATGTAGGCCCCGCTCATGTCCGAATAGGAGGGCGAAAGCCGCCGCCCCGATGCGGGAATCGCGGCGACCAGCGCGCTCTTGCGGACCATCCATTCGTTGAAGCCCACCGTCCGCGCGCGCGCCGCGCGGGTCGCCGCATGGGAGAGGATCGCCTTGCAGGCGAAGAGATGGGCATATTGGAAGACAGCGAAAAAAACCAAACTCGCCAAGAGAATCACGAGCAATGACTCGATCATCGCTTGGCCATGCCGGGCCCTTCGCGTCGAATGGACGGAGCGTCTCATGGCTTTCAAAAGGTCGCGGGGCAAAGGTCGAAAATCGAAGGCTCGCTCTCGGTTTCAAGTATCAGCCTCGACAACCGACAACCGCCTATAACCTTTTAACCCTTTAACCTTACTTAAACGAGCCGTCGGGCTGGAGATCGCGCACCTTGTTCTCGTCGATCTCGTTCGCCAGCGATTCGGCCTCGGAACCGGTATCCGCATCCAGCGCGGAGGTCGCGCCGGCGATCTTCTTGCCCGTGGCTTTGCTTAATCTGGAGAACAGGACCAACAGCGTGATCGCAATCAGCACCACGATAATGATGTATTCCACCATCGTTTGACCGCGGCGGTTCTTCTTCAGTTGTAGCATGAACATAGCATGACCCTTTCTTTATGGATATTCCGAAGCTACCAGATCCAACGCGCGGTTGGATTGCTGACGGACGGCGTAGAGGCAGATCGAAGCGACCGACACCACACCCAACAGGACCACAAAGACGATGATATACTCGACCATGGCCTGTCCGGAGCGCCGCTTCCGCCGCTGTCGCCTATCCTGCTCTTTTCCAAACATCGGCCAAAGTATACCACGCCCGCCGGAGTGAGACAATGGACAAATGCGGGTGGAGAGGGTCAAAAAACTCCACGGTCGAAGGTCATGGAGTCGAAGGCTGGGTTGCGCTCACGGCCGCGCTTCCGCGACCCGCCGCATGAACGCCTCCAGTTTCGGGATCGATTTGACCCCCGGCGCGACCTCCAGCGCCCCGCTGGCATCCACGATGTCGGCGCCGGAGCGCAGCGCGTCGGCCACGGTGTCCGGTCCGATCCCGCCGGCCAGCATCGTCTTCCACCCGCCGAACCGCAGCGCGGTTTCGCCGTCGCCATGCGAGGCGTCGAAGATCAGCGTGTCCGCCTCGGCTCCGCCCGCGAGCGCCCAGACCTCGAATCCCGCCTGCCGCAACGCCTGGATGTCGGCCGCCTCCGCACGGCGATGCAGCTGCACGATGCCGAAACCGACTTGTTCCGCGATCGTCCGGATCTCCGCCACCGGCGTGTCGGTGAAGACTCCCACCACCCTGGCCCGCCCTTTCAGCGCGGCCACAATCGCCTTCGCCTCTTCCGGCGTGATTTGTCGCGGACTCCCTTTCGCGAAAATCAACCCGAGATAATCCGCCCCCAACCGTTCCGCCGCCACGGCGAACGCGGCATCGTTCACACCGCAAATTTTAATTTCCGCCATACTTTCCCTTTCCCGAAAACAGAGACACTATAGCAGATTCGCGCGGAAGGTGAAAGCGAAGGGTTTCCGCGAGGTTGTCCCTTTTTCGCGGATGTGATAAACTGTGGCCCTGTTTCGTTTTTTGGATGGGTGTGCAGCCATGAAGTCAGTCTATTTCATTTCCGGTATCGATACCGGTATCGGCAAGAGTGTCGTTACCGGCCTGATGGCGCGGTCGCTTATCCTGCGCGGGGTGGATGCCATCACCGTCAAACTCGTTCAAACCGGCAATGACGGCTTCTCGGAGGATATCGATCTGCACCGGGCGATCTGCGGCGGCGGGCGTTTCCCCGAGGACGCGGCCGGGCTCACGGCGCCGCAGATCTTCCGCTTTCCGTCCTCGCCGTTGCTCGCTGCATCGCTGGAGGGGCGAACGGTCGATCTGGGGGCCGTCGCGGAAGCCGTGAGATCCTGCGCGGCGCATCATACGGTCGTCTTGGTGGAGTCCGCCGGGGGGCTGCACGTGCCGCTGACGCCGGAGACGCTGACCGCCGATTTCGCCGCCGCGCAGAACTGGCCGCTGATTCTGGTTGCCTCCGGACGGCTTGGATCAATCAACCACACGCTTCTCTCGCTTGAGGCGGCGAAGACGCGCGGGATGGCTGTCGCGGGGGTGGTCTACAACGGCTATCCGCCCACCGATCCGCTGATCGACGCGGATACGCCCGCGACGATCCGCCGCTATCTCGCGAAATGGGGTTTCCCGCCCGCGCTTGTCCGGGTACCGTCTGTTCCCGTCGGCGGGCCCTATCCCGATTTGGATTTCTCGGAGCTTTTCGCATGACCGCTTTGACCTATGACCGCACCCATATCTGGCATCCCTACGCGTCGCTGAAGGATCCGCCCCCCGTCCGTCTGGCCAGTGCCGCCGAAGGGGTCGAGATCGTTCTGGCGGACGGACGGCGGCTTATCGATGCCGTCTCCAGCTGGTGGTGCGTGGCACACGGCCACAACCACCCCGCGATCGTCGAAGCGGTCCGCCGCCAATCGGAAAAACTCTGCCATGTGATGTTTGGCGGCTTCACCCATGCGCCCGCCGTGGAGTTGGCTGAGAAATTGATCGCGTTCGTCCCCGCCGGGTTGGACCGTGTCTTTTTCGCGGATTCCGGTTCCATCGCGGTGGAGGTTGCCGCGAAGATGGCGGTGCAGGCCCAGACCGCCATCGGCCATCCGGAACGGAACCGCTTTCTGGCCCTCAAGGGCGGGTATCATGGCGACACCTCGCTCTGCATGGCGCTCTCCGATCCCGACGGGATGCACACCCTCTTCAAGGGGATCATGACACGCCACTTCTTTGCGGAAAAACCGGCCTGCGCCTTCGGGACGTCCTGGCAACCGGCCGACGCCGATTCTCTCGCCCGGATGCTGGACGCGCATCGGGGCGAGATCGCCGCCGTGATCTGCGAGCCGGTCTTCCAGGCCGCCAACGCCATGAACCTCTACCATCCGGAGTATCTGCGCGTGATGAGGCGGCTCTGCGATGAGACCGGCACGCTGCTGATTTTCGATGAGATCGCCGCCGGGTTCTACCGCACGGGACCGCGCTGGGCGCGGGATCACGCCGGGGTCACGCCTGACATCATGACGGTCGGGAAGGCTCTGACCGGCGGGCATCTCACGCTGGCCGCGACCCTTACCTCGGCCCGCGTGGCGGAGACGATCTCGAACGGCACCCCCTCCGCCTTCATGCACGGTCCCACCTATATGGCCAACCCCCTCGCCTGCGCGGCGGCGTGCGCCTCGCTCGATCTCTTCGCTTCCAGCGACTACACGGCGAACGTCAAACGGATCGAAAGCGCCTTCGCCCGCCGGCTTATGCCGCTCAAGGCCCTGCCCAATGTCGTGGATGTGCGTATCCTTGGCGCGGTTGCCGTTGTGGAAGTGCGCCGTCTACCCTCGCAGGCTGACATCTCCGATGTGATCGACACCCACGGCGTATGGCTTCGGCCCTTCTGTACCTTCATCTACGCCATGCCGCCCCTTATCTCGGACGAGCGGACCATCGACCGCATCGCGTTTGCGATTATGGATCTCGCTTCGCGTCCGCCCGACACAACCCCAGCTGATTCCGATTTCCATGAGTGACCCGCTTTATTCCATTAAGATGCGCGCGGCGCAGGCCGGTACGCATATCTCCGGCGCGGAACGGATGGTTCCCGCTTCCGCCGCGTCCCGCACCGCCGCCGCGCTGGTCGATCGCGCGCTCAATCACGCCAAAGGCGTTCCGGATTTCATCCAGGTGAAGATCGAAGCCTCCGGCGAGCCGCTGCGCCTGCCCGCGCTTTCCGTCATGACGCATGTGACCCGCACGGCCGCCGAGGGACGCGCCCTGGCGGTTGATCTGCTTGCCTCCGCCGGGATTGCCCATGCCGAAGCGATCATGGTCCGTTTCGCCGAGAGCCACGGGATGCGCGGAGCGATGCTGCTGGACGCCGACACACTGGAACGGCTCGAACCGGACCCCGCGCGCGGCGTCCGGGCCACCTATATGGATGACGCGGACTCGCTCGCCAAAAACACCCTTTCCGGCAAGAACCACTACGCCGAGGCGATCGTCCTCGCCACCAAGGTCCAATATGCGCCCGGCATCATCGGTGAGATCTGCGTTTCGGACGATCCCGACTATGTGACGGGCTATGTGGCGACCCGTTCACTCGGTTACCGCCGCATCACCGTGATCAAGGAGAAGGGCGATCCGGCGGGCGGACGGATCTTCCTCTACCGAGGTCCCCGCAGCCAAGTACCGGAGACGATTCACTTTTTGGAACAGCGGCGGGTTGTCGTCACCGATGTCCCCCTCCTTTCCGAACCGGTCGCCGCGTGTCGGTTCCGCGGGCTGGAGGCCGATTTGGCCCTGATGGAGAACGCCGGGCTTTCGCGGTTCTGCCGGACGCTGGAGGCGCCCGCCGGCCCCGTCGCGCGGCTGGACGGCCGCGAGGTGGCGGTTCTCTCCTCCAACGATTACCTCGATCTCGCCCGGGATCCGCGCGTGACTGCCGCGGCGGCGGAAGCCGCCCGGCGCTGGGGGGCGGGATCGGGCGGTTCGCGCCTCACCACCGGAACGCAACCCCCGCATGTCGCGCTCGAACGCCATCTCGCCGCGTTCAAAGGTACGGAGGCCGCCCTCACCTACGCCACCGGCTACATGGCGAATGTCGGCGCGATCACCGCGCTCGTCCGCAAAGGAGACGTGATTCTCTCGGACGAGTTGAACCACGCTTCGATCATCGACGGCTGCCGGCTTTCCGGCGCGGATATCTTGGTTTACCGCCACAACGACATGGTCGATTTCGAACGGAAACTCGCCGCCTGCCGCGAATTCCGCCGCCGGCTTGCCGTCTCGGATGCCGTCTTCTCAATGGATGGCGATTCGCTCGATCTGCCCCGGTTTCTCGCGGTCTGCCGCCGGTATGACGCCTTTTCGATGATCGATGAGGCCCACGCCACCGGGGTTCTCGGCGCGACGGGGCGCGGATTGACGGAAGAGGCCGGATGCGACCATCCGGATATTCTGATGGGAACGCTTTCCAAGGCGCTCGGCTCGGAAGGGGGATTCATCTGCGCGTCTCGGGTCCTGATCGACTATCTGCGCAACACCTCGCGCCCCTTCATCTTCTCCACCGCGGCCGGCGCGCCCGCCGTGGCCGCCGCCGATGCGGCCTTGACCGTTCTGGAGGCGGAACCCGAACGGGTGGCGCGGCTGAGGGACAATGTCGCGCTTTTCACCGTCGAACTGGCGCGTTACGGGATTCGGGTCCGGACCGCCTCCGCCATCGTCCCCATCCCGGTCGGGGATGAACGCCAGGCGACCGCCCTCGCAGAGCTGTTGCTGGAACGGGGCTTCCTGATTCCCGCCATCCGCTATCCCACCGTCGCGAAGGGTGCCGCCCGTCTCCGTGTCGCCCTGATGGCATCTCACACACCAGAGACCCTCCGCGCCGCCGCCGCCGCCATCGCCGAAGGACTCGGTCTTGCACAAAGGCGGGAACACCCTTGCCACATCCTTGCGGACGGCAGTCAATCACGCGATCCGTTTTGATTTTCTGTTGCCCCGCTATGCGGGGGTGGTATAAAATAGGATGTGTATTGATTTAAAGGTTTTGTTATGGATTCACGCGAACCGGTTAACATTCTCTGTCTGAAATGGGGAACCCGCTACGGGCCCATTTATGTGAACAACCTCTATGCGGGGGTGAAGCGGCATCTGCACCGACCGTTCCGTTTCGTCTGCGTCACCGACAATCCCGAGGGACTGGTCGATGGCATCGAGACGGTTCCCTTCCCGCCCAATCCCGGTATGGACCGGCAGTGGCCGAACATCTTCGTAAAGCTGCTGATCTTCCAGGATGGCTTCGCCAACTTGAAGGGGCCAACCCTCTTTATGGATATCGACCTGCTGATCACGGGCGACCTTGACTGTTTCTTCGATTTCCATCCCGGCGAGCGGTGCATCATCCACAACTGGATCGAACGGTACAAACGCTGGTTCCGGAAGGTTCCGCCGATCGGGAACTCCTCCTGCTTCCGCTTCGAGGCGGGTGCGTCGAACGATGTTTATGAAACCTTCATCCGCGAGAAGGATGATCCCTCGCTCGCCTGGAAGTTCACCAAAGGTTCCCAGAAGTTCCAGACCTACGCGATGAAGAAGGTGGTCTGGTGGCCGGAGGAGTGGGTGTGCAGCTTCAAGCGCCACTGCATGTGGAGCTGGCCCCTGAACAAGTTCCTCACGCCGCGCCTCCCGAGAGGCTGCCGGATCCTCGCTTTCCACGGCCGTCCCGATCTGGATGTCGCGTTGACGGGGTATCACGGGATGGACCGGGGCCGGAAGGTGAAGACGCACCATACCTGCCTGCCGACCCCCTGGATCCGGGATTATTGGCCGGAAGGGAAGGAAGAAGATTAAAAGGTTAGAGGTGTGTTGGGTGGCTTTGCGTAGACAGGGAGAGAGGGAATATGCGGATTCTATGGGTTGACAACATGCAGATCCGTCAATACGGGAACCTGAAGATGGGACCCGGACGGAAACTGGTCGCGGGGGCGATCCGGAACAACTGGCGGCTGGCGGAGTTCAGCGACCGGGATGTCACGCGTTACCTCGCGCCGTTCGGAATCCGCTCCATCGGCGCCAAGATGGCGAATAAGAAGTTGATCACGACGGCGAAAAATTTCAAGCCGGACCTGCTTTTCATCGGCCACTGCGACTATATCCGTAACTGGGCATTGGAAGAGATCCGCCGTATCCTGCCGAAGATCCGGATGGCGCACTTCAACATCGACCCGATCTGGATGGATTGGCATGTGCGCCAGATTCAGGAGCGGCTGCCGGTGACGGATGCGATCTTCGTTACCAGCGGCGGGCCGAAACTCCGGGATTTCTGTACGGGCAGGAATGTCGTCGCCTACATGCCCAACCCCGCCGATCCCGCCTTCGAGGTCGCGGACAACTCCCAGACTACCGAGTTCAAGCACGATCTCCTCTTCTGCGGCAAGGAGATTCCCGGCGATTTCCGGAACGCCTTTCTCCGCGATGTCGAGCGGGAACTGGCGGGACGGCTGCGGTTCGGCCTTTTCGGGATGTTCGGCCATCCGCCCGTCTGGGGGGCCGACTACGAGCGGGTTCTGACCGAGAGCAAGATGTCGATCAACCTCAACCGCGAGGAGGATTGGCCGCTTTACTCCTCCGACCGGATCGCCCACCTGATGGGTAGCGGGATCCTGACCTTCCAGAGCGCGAAGGGGAATTTCCAAAAGTTCTTCAGCGACCGCGAGATCGTCTTTTACGACGGGGTGGGGGATCTTGTCGAAAAGCTCCTCTACTACCACGCGCATGATGAGGAACGCCGCGCCATCGCCGCCGCCGGCCGGGCGAAGTATCACCGGATGTTTAGCGGCGAGCGGACCCTCCGTTTCATGGTCGAGACCCTCACCGGCCAACCCTACTCCGAACCCTACGAGTGGGCGGACGAAGTGTACAGGTAGCGTTGAGCGTTGAGAGAAGATTAAAAGGTTAAAGGGTTAATAGGTTAAGGGGGAACGGGAAACAGGGAAAAGGTTATCGGCCACACGTCTCATGTCTCACGTCTCTCGACACGCGGCCTAACCCTCAACGCTCAACGTTTTCGATGATAACTATTTGCAATTCGTCCCTAAAAACGGCAAAATATCAAACGGTTTTTCATTCAAGGCGATTATTGCGTTTATTCATTGAAGGGTTATCATGTCGACACAAGACGATACGATTCTGGTTATCAATTCGGGAAGTTCCTCCCTGAAGTTCATGCTGTTTAAAATGGCCACCGAGACGATGGTGGTGAAGGGTCTGGTCGAGCGGATCGGCACGGCGCAGGCGAATCTGGTCTATCAGCGCCCCGACCAGCCGAAGCTGGAGAAGCCGGTGACGGCCAACGATCACGGCGAGGCGCTCTCCCTGGTCTGCGGGATGCTGGTCGATCCGGAGGTCGGCGTGCTGAAGAGCCTCGCGGAGGTGAACGCCATCGGCCACCGCGTGCTGCATTGCGGCGAGGCCTATTCGGATTCCGTGGCGGTGGACGAGAAGGTGAAGGCGGTCATCCGCGATTACATCCCGCTGGGGCCGCTGCACAACCCGCCGAACCTGCAGGGCATCCTCGCGTGCGAGAAAGTCATGCCGGGCGTACTGAATGTCGCGGTGATCGACACCGCCTTCCATCAGACGATGCCGAAGTACGCCTACCTCTACGCCTTGCCGAAGAAGTATTACGAGGAAGACCGCATCCGCAAGTATGGGTTCCACGGCACCTCGCATAAGTTCGTTACCTTCGCGACGGCCGATTTTCTCGGGAAACCCAAGGACGAACTGAACGCGGTCATCTGCCATCTCGGCAACGGGTCATCGATCTCCGCCATCAAGAACGGCAAGGTGCTGGACACCTCGATGGGCCTGACCCCGCTCGCGGGTCTGGTGATGGGAACCCGTTCGGGCGATCTCGACCCGGCGGTTGTGATCGCGATGATGCGGCAGGGGCTTTCGGCGGACGAGATCGACCGTATCCTGAACAAGGAGAGCGGGTTGAAGGCGATCAACGGGATCGGGAGCGCGGACATGCGCGACACCATTTCGGCGGCGAATGCGGGTAACGAGGACGCCCAGAACGCGCTCCAGATGTTTGCCCACCGCGTGGCGCTCTACATCGGCGGCTACTTCACGCTGGTCGGCGGGGCGGACGCGATCGTCTTCACGGGCGGCATCGGCGAGAACAGCGCCTATTCGCGGAAGCTGATCATCGACCGTCTGGCGGCGCTGGGCGTCGAGCTGGATGAGGCGCGCAACAGCGTGCTGCGCGGGAAGCCCGGCGTGATCTCCACCGACACCTCGAAGGTCCCGGCGATCGTGATGCCGACCAACGAGGAGCTGATGATCGCCCGCGACACCTATCGGATTTTAACAAGCCGGTAATCGACGGATTGCCGAAGAAACCAAGGAAGAAGGAGAAAAATGAGTATTCTTGATGAGATGATTCCCCGGGTGAAGGCGGCGCAGCGGACGATCGTGCTGCCGGAAGGTCAGGATTTTCGTGTGATCCAGGCGGCGGTCAAGGCCGCTTCGATGGGTCTCTGCACCCCGATCGTGCTCGGCACGCCGGCGGAGATCGCGGCGGCGGAGGAGAAGGCCGGCGTGACGCTGGCGTCCCAGAACATCCGCGTGATCGACTACACGACCTCCGACCTGCTGCCGAAACTGGCGGCGGCCTTCTACGAGAAGCGCAAGGCGAAGGGGATGACCGAGGAAGAGGCGATGAAGACGATGACCACGAAGCGCATCTACTTCGGTAACATGATGGTGGCGCTGGGCGAGGCGCAGGGCCTCGTGGCGGGATCGATCGCCTCGACGGGCGACATGCTCCGCGGCGCATTCCACTGCGTCGGGACCCAGAAGGGAATCAAGATGGCCTCCTCGAACTTCATCATGGATCTGCGCGTGCCGACCGCTTCGGGCGACCAGACCCTGATGTTCGCCGATTGCGCCGTGAACATCTGCCCGACGGCAGAAGAGCTGGTCGATATCGCCCACGCGACGGCCCTCTCCTACAAGAAGCTGATCGGCAAGCAGCCCCGCGTGGCGTTTCTGAGCTTCTCCTCGAAGGGCAGCGCGAAGCACGAGCTGGTGGACAAGGTCCGTATCGCGGCGGAGCTGACGAAGGCGCGTTTCGCCGAGCTGGGATTGGACATTCCGGTGGACGGCGAGATCCAGGCGGATGCCGCGCTGGTCCCGTCGGTCGCGGCCGCCAAGAACAAGGGCGGCGTGATCCAGGGCGACGCCAACGTCTTGATCTTCCCGGACATCCAGGCGGGCAACATCTGCTACAAACTGGTGCAGCGTCTCGGCCAGGCGACGGCGTTCGGTCCGAACCTTCAGGGTTTGGCCAAGCCGGTGAACGACCTGTCGCGCGGATGCAGCGCGGACGATATCGTCGGCACCATGTGCGTGACGGTGCTGCAGGGATTGGATTAATCCCCTCCCCGCTTTCGCGGGAACGGGCAAGGTTAAAGGTGATAGGCGTATTGAGCGTTGAGAGGCGGATACCTAACCCCTCAAACCTTTGACCTTTAACGTTTGGCTTTTGACTTTTGGATTCTGCCGTGGGGACTTTTGTGAATGTTGCGAATCCTTGCGGCAGTTCAGGTGTAAAGTAATAGCGTCATGCGGGCGGCGCCGGTTTTGCGGCGGTCCGCCCCGTGCATGGAAAGAGAGGTGTCGTGATGTTGGCTTCGAGACGTTCCTTTTTGAAGACGGCGGCATTCGCCGGCGCACCGTTGATTCTACCGTCCCGCGTGTGGGCGCAGGGGGCTCAGAAACCCAAGATGGCGTTCATCGGCATCGGTATCCAGGGTCGCGGTCTGCTGGGGAATTTCCTGGGGCAGGATGTCCAGGTGGTCGCGGTGTGCGATGTCGATAAGACCCGCCGGGAACACGCCTGCCAGACGGTCGAGAACTACTACAAGAACCATCCCGATAAGGGGACGGCTGGAAACTGCAAGATCTATTCGGACTTCCGCGAGGTTATCGCCCGCAAGGACATCGATATGGTGTGCGTGGCGACGCCGGATCACTGGCACGCCTACATCACCATCGCGGCGCTCAAGTCCGGCAAGGATGTCTACTGCGAGAAACCGCTCACCTACAGCATCGGCGAGGCGATGGCCGTCTTGAAGACCTCCCGCGAGACGGGAAAGCTGGTCCAGACCGGCGCGATGCAGCGGTCGGCGTTCGAGTTCCGGACGGCGGCGGAGCTGGTCCGCAACGGCGCGATCGGGAAGATCACGCATGTGGACTGCAATTTCGGCGGACCCTCCCGGCCGCACCGCGACTATGAGAATCCCGCCAACGCCGAGAAGGAAGGCGCGCCGAACCCGGATGTCGATTTCGACATGTGGTGCGGTGGGGCGCCGCTGGTGAAGTACAGCGACCGTCTGGCTCCGCGCGGGGTTCACAACTTCTTCCCGATGTTCTGGCGGTTCGATGACCTCTTCGGTTCCGGCTACTGCGGGGACTGGGGCGCCCATCACCTCGATATCGCCCAGTGGGGACTCGGCATGGACGCCAGCGGCCCCGTCAAGATCATCAAATCGACGGCCGGGATCCCGACCGATCCCATCCTCGGCGGCCGCCGCCAGGAGGGGATGCAGATGGTCTTCGCGAACGGGACGGTTCTGCACCACAACCCCTTCTCGACGTGGGGCACGGTCTTCTACGGGACCGAGGGCATCGTGGCGGTGAACCGGGGCAAGTTCGCCATGTGGCACGGCAAGGCCTGCGCGCCGGACGATGCGGTCCGGGCGAAGATCCAGGACGGTTCGTTCGACGGTTGCGAGAAGGTTTCCTTCTATCGGAAGAAGGAGGATGGCGGTTCCTGCGACGCGGCGGCGCATGCGGCCCGGAAGGCTTTCCTGAAAGAGGCGAAGATCAAGCTGTACCAGACGAAGGGCGGCCATCCCGCCGATCTCGTGAAGTGCTTCACGACCCGCGAGCAGCCTTGTTCCAACGCCGAGGTCGGCGCCCGCGCGGCGGTGCTCTGCCACCTCTGCAACATCTCCTACGTCCGCGACGCGGCGTTCGAGTGGGATCCGGTCGCGAACACCTTCGCGAACGGCACCGGTGACCCGGCGTGGCTCGTCCGGCCGCAGTACCGGAACAACTGGGCGGTGGTGTAAGTAACGTTAAACGCTCAACGGTTTAGAGGCAGGTTAAACGGGACGGGTTATGAGAAAGACACGTGTGATCGCGATCGCCAACCAGAAGGGCGGCGTGGGTAAAACGACGACGGTCGTCAATCTGGCCGCCGCGCTTTCGGAGTTGGGCAAAACCGTGCTGGTCATCGATCTCGATCCGCAGGCGAACGCCACCAGTGGGTTGGGGTTGCCTCGGCAGTCGGGGGTCAGTCTCTACCCGGTTCTGACGGGGGCGGCGGATGTGGCGGACATCATCCAGCCGACTCCTTACGAGAACATCAACATTATCCCCGCCGAGCTGGACCTGGCCGGCGCCGAGATTGAGATCGCCCGCCAGCCGAACCACCTCGGCGTGGTACGGGGTGTGCTGGACCGCGTGTTGGATGCGGACGTCTTTGACTACGTGCTGATGGACTGTCCGCCGTCGCTCGGCATCCTGATGACCTCCTCGCTGGCGGCCGCCGACGGCATCGTGGTGACGATGCAGTGCGAATACTACGCGATGGAGGGGTTGAGCGTGATCACCTCCATCATCCGTCAGATGCACGACAACGGCGCGAATCCCGGCCTGAAGCTGGAAGGCATCCTGATGACGATGTACGACGGCCGTACCCGTCTGGCGGCTGAGGTTGTGGATGAGGTCCGCGCCCACTTCGGCGATATCGTCTACCAGACGGTGATTCCCCGGAATGTCCGTATCAGCGAGGCGCCCAGTTTCGGGAAACCGGTTGTCTTCTATGATCCCGCCAGCCGGGGCGCGATGGCCTATCGTTCTTTCGCGCAGGAGTTCGCGCAAAAGACCGCGTCCGCCTATACCCCCGCCGCGCCGGAACCGCCGCCGGAGCAGACGGAGAAGGTGACGGAACCGGCCGGACCGGAGGAAACAGCCAATCCTTAGGGGGATCGCCGGGTTTCGCCCTGTTTTGTAAAAGGGTGGGGCCGGACAGTGAAAGAAAATGTAAACCGGGCCGCGTGTTTTCACGGAAAACGCGCGGCCCGGCCTTCTTTTTGGTGCCGATCATGGATTGGCATGGTTTCTGCCTTTGTGTAAGCCGCCGCCGGAACAGTGGCGGACAAACAGAGGAAAGAAACGATGAAGTTGATAATCGCCTATATTCAGCCGGAACGGTTGAATCCTGTCAAGCAGGCGCTCTATGCGCGTGAAGTCTATAAAATGTCAGTGTCCAACGCCCTCGGCTGCGGCCAGCAGGGTGGATACATCCACATGTATCGCGGCGCGACGGAAGAGGTGACCCTCCACAAGAAGATGCGGCTCGCCATCGCGGTCAACGACGACTATATCGAGAAGACCATCGAGGGCATCATTGAGGGCGCGCGCACGGGCGAAATCGGCGACGGCAAGATCTTTGTTCTCCCGATGGATGAATGCGTGCGGATCCGTACGGGCGAAAGGGGACCGGCGGCGATCGGATAGTTGTGGTTAGGTGGTTTGGTAGTTAGGTGGTTAAGTGGTTGGGTAGTTTGGTGGTGTTCCCTCAACGCTCAACCGATTATTAATTAAGGAAAGAGCATGGATACGGCAACGATTGCGGCACCTGAAGTGCAAACGAATCTGAATGTTGTCTGGACACTGATCGCGGGTATTCTCGTCTTCACGATGCAGGCGGGGTTCGCCCTCGTCGAAACGGGCTTCACCCGCGCCAAGAACGCGGCGAACATCATGATNNNNATGGACTTCGCGGCGGGCTCGCTCGCGTTCTACATCCTCGGAGCGGCGCTGATGTTCGGCGTCTCCAAGGTCTCGGGCTGGTTCGGCTGGGGCGGGCTCGGCATGCCCTCGCTCGCGACGGGCGAGGGGGTCTGGGACTGGACGTTCCTCTTCTTNNTTCTTCCAGACGATGTTCGCCGCGACGGCGGCGACCATCGTCTCGGGCGCGGTCGCGGAACGGATCGAGTTCAAGAGTTATCTGATCTACTCGGTCCTCGTCAGCGCGGTCGTCTACCCGATCAGCGGGCACTGGATGTGGGGCGGATTGGCGGGCGACGGCTCGAAGGGGTGGCTGGAGCTGATGGGCTTCCACGACTTCGCGGGATCGACGGTCGTCCACTCGGTCGGCGGCTGGATCGCCCTCGCGGGCGCGATGGCGCTCGGGCCGCGTCTCGGCAAGTACCGTCCGGACGGCAAGGCGAACCCGATTCCCGGTCACTCGCTCGTGCTCGGCACACTTGGCGTCTTCCTGCTGTGGATCGGCTGGTTCGGCTTCAATCCCGGCAGCTACACGGCAGGTATCGGTTCCATCGGGCGTGTCGCGATGACCACCAACCTCGCCGCCTGCGCCGGCACCACGGCCGCGCTGATCACCGCCTGGGTCATCATGGGCAAACCCGATCTCACGATGGCGCTCAACGGTTCACTGGCGGGTCTCGTCGCGATTACCGCCCCCTGCGACCTTGTGACGGCGAACGCGGCCATCATCATCGGTCTCATCGCGGGTGTGTTGGTTGTCCTCGCGGTCTTCTTCTTCGATAAGGTCCACATCGACGATCCCGTCGGCGCGGTCTCGGTCCACTGCGTGAACGGCGTGTGGGGTACGCTCTCGGTCGGCTTGTTCGCAGCCCCGACGGCGGCAGGCTACGGCAACGGGATGGCCGGTCTCTTCTATGGCGGCGGCGTCAAGTTCCTTGGCATCCAGCTACTCGGTGCTGGCACGACCGCCGTGTGGGCTTTCGGGATGGGTGTGCTGATCTTCTTTACGCTCAAGAAACTCGGCATCCTCCGCGTCTCGGAGAGGACGGAACTGAAAGGTCTCGACCTTGTTGAACACGGCCAGGATGCCTACGCCTCCTTCCAGTTCTTCAGCAACACCTAAACCAAAATCGGGAGAGGCGACCCGTGTTTCCCGGACCGCCTCTCCCAAACGCGAGAAAGACCAATGAAAAGAAGATGGCTGTTACTTTTCCTCGCCGCCGCCGCTTTTGCGGTCGGTGCGGCTGAAACAAATGAGCGGGAAAATACCAACGGCGGGGGTTTCTCTGTCGAGGTGTCGGCGGATGTGCTGAGCGACTATATCTGGCGCGGCACGATCTGTAACGGCAACCCGGTATGGCAGCCGGGCGTGACGTTCGGCTATGATGCGGGTCACTTCGGGAAGCTGGCGGCGAATGTGTGGTCAAGTTACGATCTTACCCACCGCCGTGGCACATCCACGAATAGCCGCCGGTCTGGCGGTGCGCAGGAGTTCGACTACACCCTCTCATACGCCAACTCCGTTGGCCCTGTGGGGCTTGAGGTCGGGCACATCTGGTACACGTTCCCGAACAACAACGGGCACAGTGATCAGGATCTGTACGCGACGGTATTCCACGAGAACGATTATGTGACACCGTCCATGTCGGCCTACTGGAACTATTCAGACTCCGCCGGCACGGATCCGTCGGCCGTCTACTTCGCGTTCGCCCTCTCGCGGGACTTCGCGCCGGTGGAAGGCCTTACCCTCACGCCGAAGGCGGAAGTGGGTTTTGCCGATCACGCCTACACGGGTTCCGCGGGCGGAACGGAACTGACCGACCAAACGCTGGGATTCGCAGCCAAGTATGCCTTTACGGAGTGGTTCTCGGTCGGCGCGCAGATCAACTACACCTGGACGCCGTCGCACACGCTCCGGCATGAGGGCTATATGGGCGAAGGCAAGCACCAGATCGTTTGGGGCGGCGTTAACGCCACTTTCTCGTTTTGAATGTTGCGGTCTGCGGCGGCGGTTTGTTCGTATTTGCCCGTTTCTGTTCCGCCGTCGCAGGCCTTTCACGTATGAATGGAATCATAAGAATCGCCGTCGCTACGCCGCGTCTTGCCCTGGGTGACACACGCGCCAATGCGCGGGAAATGGAGACGCTTGCCCGTCAAGCGGTTGCCGATGACGTGGCGGTGGTCGCGTTTCCGGAACTGTCGATCACCGGCTATACCTGCGGAGACCTTTTCTTCCGGGGCGATCTGCTTGATGCCGCCCGAGCCGCCTTGATCGACTTCGCCACACATATCGCAGATCTTCCGATAGCCGCCATCGTCGGGTTGCCGATGGCTGACGGTCCGGCCGTCTACAACGCGGCTACGGTCATTTGTGGCGGCAGGGTCATCGGTACGGTTCGTAAACGTGTCTTGCCGACATACGCCGAATACTACGAAGGTCGGCAGTTTGTTCCGGCACCTCAAGATGAGCCGGTGCAGGTGTTTGACACCGGCTCGTTCAGGTTCGGAGTTGAGATATGCGAAGACCTCTGGACCCCTATCCCGCCCAGTTCGCTCATGGCTTGCCGCGGGGTCGATGCTGTCTTCAACATCTCCGCCAGTACGGACTTCCTCGGCAAGTCCAGGCATCGCCGGGAGATGGTGCGGCAGCAAAGTGCGCGTTTGGGGTGTGTCTACGCGATGTCATGCGCGGGCGTGGGTGAGTCAAGCGCGGACGCGGTGTTCGGGGGAGGTTCACTGATTGCCGCCAACGGCGGCATCCTGTCTGAAATGGCGTTATTCGGCGAGGATTCCCGGATCATTACGGCGGATGTGGACCTTGAGGCGCTCCGCTATCGGCGTCGGAGCGACACCTCTCTTGCCGAACGTCCTCCCGATCGGGAACCTGTACGGGTATCCGTCACGGCCAAACTGCCGACCGTCTCACCCAAGACGGTTTCAACCACACCGTTTTTAGATGAGTATGGCGAACAGGGCTGGCACCGGAAGATTCTCGCCATCCAAGCCGCGGCTCTTGCGCGGCGAATGGAAAGCGCGCACATCCGGAAACTGACGGTCGGTGTCTCGGGCGGGGCGGATTCGGCCTTGGCCCTGCTGGGCGCGGCGTCTGCGCTTGATCGTCTCGGCATCGCGAGAGACCATCTTATGGCTGTCGTCATGCCGGGGTTCGGTTCCACTCCGCGAACGCAGAATACCGCCGTTGCGCTGTCGCGCGCCATCGGCGCCAGCGTCCGAATGGTGGATATCCGCGAAGCCTGCCGTCGCCATTTGGCCGATATCGGCCACCCGGAGAATGACCATGACATCGCCTACGAGAACGTGCAGGCGCGAGAACGGACACAGGTCTTGATGGACCTCGCCAACATGTCTGACGCTCTGGTCGTCGGTACCGGTGACCTCTCTGAGATCGCGCTGGGGTGGAACACGTATAACGGGGACCACATGAGCATGTATCAGCTGAACGCATCCATCCCGAAGACGATGGTGCTTGCCGCGTTGCGTCTCATCGCGGAGGAATCGGATGAACCGCTTCGGTCGTTGCTGGCGGGCATTGCCGCCGCGCCCATCACGCCGGAACTGGTACCCGACGCCGCGCCGAACGATTCCGAGGCGCGGCTCGGGCCATACGGGCTGCATGATTTCTTCCTGTTCCACACCATTGCCAACGGCGCGTCTGCGGACAAAATGCTCGCGCTCGCCCGTATCGCATTTCGGGATGTCTACCCTGACGAGACCCTTGTCCGGACCCACACGGTGTTTCTGCGGCGTTTCCGCCAGGCGCAATACAAGCGTAACTGTGTGCCAGACGGCCCGAAGATCACGCTGTCTCTTTCTCCCCGGGCCGATTGGCGTATGCCGAGTGACGTGTCAACCTTCAGTTGATAATCCCGACCCGAACTTGGCGCGGCTCGGGCTTGAGGTTGTGAGACATGCGATGTGAGTCCGGAAGTCCGATGTCTTGTGGCTGAACATCAAGTATAGACAGGGGGCAATTCATCAGCAAACGGGTTCGTTCGCCGTTAACGTGTCTCACCTCTTTGAAGTGTGAACGTCGTTAGGCGTGAACAAATCCGATTGTCCTTCTTTCTTATCCATCCCGCAATCCTTCGTCGGCTTTACGGATTCGCGGCCACTCTCAGACCTCAATGCGCAGCGTCAACGCTCCTGTTATAGCAAGGTGTTTCACGCTTGCGGTCCGGCTGGAATCGTGGTACGTTTGTCCCGTTTCTGTGCGAGATGCCGGAACATTCAAGAGGGAGGGGGGAACGATGGATTTGCGGAGAACGGTTGCGGTTGGGATGGCGCTGGCGGCGGCGCTTCCGGTTTGGTCGGCGACGTTTACGGTGGCGGGCCCCTGGCGGGTTTCGGTTGAGGAGCGGGGAAAGACGGCGGAGTTCGAGATCCAGCCGCCACCCCGGATCGTTGTCACGGATGAGCGGTATGACACCCTGCCGGTCTTCAACCCGAACGCGGGTGCCTGGTGCCAGGGTACCCCGCTCCGCGGCGTCCGCGCCATCGAGTGCAGCGTCTGCTTCGCGCTGGACCCCGCATCCGTCAAGATCCGCCGCGCCGATGACGGTACGGCGCTGGTGCAGGATACCGATTACCGGATGAATCCCGGATGGGGGACGGTCGGTTGGGTCAAGGCGCCGGAACGGCCGGCCCCGCTTCTCATCTCGTATGCTTATTCCCGCCAGCGGATCGATGCCGTGGTGCGCCGTTCCGACGGGACGATCGCGCTGCGGGCCGGCGAGCCGCATGTCGTCCTGCCGCGTATTCCCGAATGCGCGGCGGGGGAGACCCTGCTCGGGACGGTGCATGTCGATGCCCAGACGCGGCAGCTGACGGACGCGAATCTCTTTCCGATTCTGCCGCCGGCGGACAACCCCGCGCCGATCGCCTTCAATCCGCCGGTGAAGACCCTCGCGAAACTGAAGGCCGGCGAGCCGGTCAAGATCCTCGCCTGGGGCGACAGCGTGACGGCCTGCGGCTACATTCCCGATGCCGACAAGTGGCAGGAGCAGTTCGTCCGCTGGCTGCGGGCGAAGTATCCGCGTGCGAAGATCGAGTTGGTCTCGAACGGGTGGGGCGGACGCTCGACCGCCTCGTTCCTCAACGAGCCGCCGGGAAGCCGTTATAACTTCAAGGAGACGGTTTTGGATGTCCGTCCGGATCTCATCATCTCGGAATTCGTGAACGATGCCGGTCTGAATCAGCAGGGGGTTGACGACCGTTACGGCAAACAGCTTCTGGTGCCGTTCCGTGAGCGCGGCATCGAGTGGGTGATCCTTACGCCGCACTATGTGCGCATGGATTGGATGGGACTCAAGAGCCAGAAGGGGTGTGATGACGACCCCCGGCCCTACGTGAAGGCCTTGCGCGTCTTCGCGGCGCGGGAAGGGGTGGGCCTCGCCGATGCGGCCCGTCTCTGGGGCGGGCTTTGGCGGCGCGGGATCCCTTACATGACGCTGGAGACGAACAACATCAACCATCCCGACGCCTTCGGGATGTCCCTTTTCGCCGAGGCGCTCAAACCGCTCTTCGAATAGGGACCGTCACCTTGCCCGGGCATGGAATGAAGAACAAGCGGATTTGTTCACGCCTAACGGCGTTCACGATTCCCCTGATGTGAGCCGCGTTAACGGCGAACGAATCCGTTTGCTGATGAATTGCCCCCTGTCTATACTTGATGTTCAGCCACAAGACTTCGGTTGATGGGAAATGGGCAACGGGGATGTTGCCCTTCCCTCAACGCTCAACCCTCAACAGCCCCCGCCCCGCGTTACCCTCATTTACATTCCCTCGTTCCCGAGGGCGGGGGCTTTTTGTATGGGTTGTTTTCCGATCCCAGTCGGCATGGGTGAAAAACAGAGAGGCGTCCTAATACCCGGCCTCGTACACTTAAGGATTGCAACTTCGCCCGGAATAAGAGAAAATAGCGTTTGAAATGATGCAGGAAAAGCGTAGAGTTGAAATTCACGGGATTCCGGGGGAGACGGCCCGTGTGCGTGGGTTGTTGCGGATTTTATGGCCGCTTTTGGCGGCGTTGTTCGCGCTGGGGCTCTTTTTGGGGTTGACCTTTCCCCGTCTCCCGCTGCAGATTGTCGGGATCGGGTGCGGGGTGATCGCCGTGCTGCTGGGCTTTTCGGTGCGGGGCGGGTTGCGGGCGCTGGCCGCGTTTTTCAAGGGCGCGCACGGCGAGGAGCGCGTGGGGATTCTGCTGATGGATTTGCCGGCGGGATGCCATGTGTTCCATAATCTGCCCGGCGCCGCCGGGGATATCGACCATGTGGTCGTGGGGCCGCATGGCCTCTATGCGATCGAGACGAAATGCTGGTCCGGAAAGGTAACCGTGGGAGAGGACGGGCAGCTGCTGGTGGACGGGAAGGTCCCCAGCCGTCCGCCGATCCGGCAGGCGCTCCGTTCGGCGCAGGTGATCGGCGACTATCTCCGGGAACGGATGGAGGGGGCGCCGGCGTGTGTGCCGGTCGTCTGTTTCGCCAGCGAGACCTTTGAGCCGGGTAGACAGAAGTGTGGGCAGGTGACGGTCTGTAACGCATCGGAGCTGCTGTCGGTGCTGATGGCCAAAGAGGGCCGCCTCTCGCCGAACGAGGTCGAGCGGGTGGTGCAAGTATTGGAACAGAAAGACGAGCCATGAAGAGGAATGTAATAGCCGGATTGTTGGTGGTTTGCGCGGCGGTTTGCGCCTGCGCGGCGGAGGAGCAAGCGAAGAAAGAGCCGGCCCCGTTGCCGTACTACCGCGAGATCGCGCAGAAGGTGTCGCGCGTGTTGCCGTCGTCGCACCTGCTGCAGCATCCGTTGGATGACGTGATCTCCCAGAAGGCGTGGACGAACCTGATCACCTCGTTTGACTTTGACCACAGTTTCTTCCTCCAGAGCGATCTGGATGCCTTCTCGCGCATGACGTTCCAGCTGGATGATGACGTGAAGGCGGGGAAATCCGATTTCGCGTACGAGGTTTATCGGGTTTTCCGGACGCGCATCGAAGAGCGGTATGTGTTCGTGACCAACCAGTTGGCGAAGCCCTTCACCTTCACCGAGAACGAATCCTACACCTGGAAACGGAAAAACGCGCCGTGGCCGAAAGACCGGGCCGAGCAGGATGAGCTGTGGCGCAAGCGGATCAAGAACGAGATGCTGGCCCAGTTGATCGCCAAGGAGCTGGATGCCATCAACGCGACCAACAAGCCCGCCGACAAGGCTGCCGCGACGAATAAGACCGACGCGGCCGGGAGCGGGACGAACGGGACCGCCAAAGCCTCTCCGCCGCCCCCAACGCCGCAGGAGTCGATCGCGAAACGGTATAAGCAGTATCTGATCGTCATCCAGGATATGGACGAGGAGGCGATCTTCCAACGTTACCTGAGCGCGATCGCCACGGCTTACGATCCCCATTCGGATTACATGTCGCCCCGCCGGAAAGAGGATTTCGATATCGACATGAACCTGATGCTGTGCGGAATCGGGGCGCAGTTGCGTTCGGAAGACGGCATGGCGAAGATCATGGAAATCATTCCGGGCGGTCCGGCGGATCGGGACAAGCGGCCGGTCCGGCTGGAGAAGGGCGACAAGATCATCGGCGTCGGGCAGGGGGACGCCGAGATCGAGGATATCCTCCATTGGCCGCTGGACAAGGCGGTCCGGAAGATTCGTGGGAAGAAGGGTTCAAAGGTGGTGTTGAACGTGATCCCGGCGACCGATCCCAGCGGGACGACGACCAAGCTGGTCGATCTCGTGCGCGATGAGGTGAAGCTGGAGGAGCAGGCCGCGACCGGCCATGTGGCGCGGGTGACGCTGGAGAACGGAAAGAAGCGGGCGTTCGGGGTGGTCCGGCTGCCGACCTTCTACGGAACGATGGACAAGCGTCCCAACCAACCCGGCTTTCGGAGCGCGACGGTGGATGTTTTGAAACGGATCGCCTCGTTCAACAGCGAGGAGGTCGAGGGTCTGGTACTGGATTTGCGGAACAACGGCGGCGGTTCCCTTCGGGAGGCGATCACGCTGGTGGGGCTTTTTGTCCGGAGCGGTCCCGCCGTGCAGGTGCGCGAGCAGCGGCAGATCGGCGTGCTTCAGGTGCCGAACATCTCTCCGGCGATGGCCTTCCGGAAGCCGATGGTGGTGCTGATCAACCGGGCGTCGGCGTCGGCGTCTGAAATCGTCGCGGGGGCGTTGCAGGACTATGGCCGCGCGATCGTCATCGGCGACACCTCTTCCCACGGGAAAGGGACGGTCCAGTCGGTCATGTCGCTCGGCGACGAGAAGTTCGGCTCGATCAAGGTCACGACCGCCAGCTTCTACCGGATCACCGGCTCGTCCACGCAGTTGAAGGGGGTCCATTCCGACATCGTGATCCCGTCGAGTCTGGACGGGCTGGATATCGGCGAGGACAAGCTTCCCGGTGCGTTGCCGTGGACGGAGGTGGAGCAGGCGCTCTACGTGCCGGTCGGGACCCCGGCGAAATTCCTGCCGAAACTGAAGGAGCGGTCCGCCGAGCGGCTGGCGAACAATCCCCGCTACGCGAAGCATTGCCGTACCGCCCGCCATCTGAAGGAGTTGAGCGAGCGGACCGAGGTGCCGTTGGAATATGAGGCGCGCCGCAAACTGATGCAGGCCGAGAACGAGATGCGCAAGATGGAGGAGGAGGAAGAGGGCGGCAAGTCCAAGACGCCCTCCGACGAGGATGATGTTGTCTTGATTGAGGCGCTGAACATCCTCTCCGATTGGGTGACCGAATCGGGCGGCGGGGATATCCCCATCGAGACCGAGGGCGACCTCCGGACGCGGATGATGCGCATTTTCGGCCAGGACGGAGAATAAGGTTAAAAGATTAAAAGGTTAAAGGGTTAAGTGGGGAACGGGGAATGGGAATGAGGTGACGTGCGACAAGCGGTACCACCTAACTACCCAACCACCGCACCACCTAACCGCCCAACCTTTGAAGTCTGTTGGCTGAAGTCCGAAGTCTTGTGGCTGAACGGCAAGTCTAGGTAAGGGGTGTGTGATGAGAATTCAGTTCACAAAGATGCATGGCGCCGGGAACGATTTCATCATGATCGATGACCGGGATGGCGCGATCCCATGGGAAGACCACTTCCTGATGGCCGCGCTGGCCAGCCGCCGCTCCGGTGTCGGGTGCGAAGGCATCATCCTGATCCAGAAATCGGACAAGGCCGATTTCCGGATGCGGTTTCTGAATCCCGACGGGACCGAGGCGGAGATGTGCGGAAACGGATCCCGGTGTACGGCGGCGTTCGCCCATGCGATCGGCGCGACGCGCGGCAAGGCGATGACGATGGAGACGCTGTGCGGATTGGTGGACGCGCAGATTTCCGATTCGGGGGTCTGCGTCTGGATGCCGGAGCCGACCAAACGAAGTTACGGGATTGAGCTGAAGGTGGACGGGACCACGATTTGCGGCGATTTTATCAATACGGGTGTGCCGCACTTTGTCGTGCAGGTACCGAACTTGAGCGAGGTGGATGTGAACGGGCTCGGCCGCGTGCTGCGGCTTCATCCGACCTTCGCGCCGGACGGGACGAATGTGGATTTCATGACGTTGCGCGCCTCCAATCGGATGTCGATGCGCACTTACGAGCGCGGCGTCGAGGCTGAGTCCGGCGCATGCGGGACCGGTGCCGTCGCCTGTGCGGTGGTGGCGGTCGAACGGTTCGGATTCTGCCTCCCGACGCAGATTAAAACCCCTTCCGGGTACGATCTGATTGTCGATGGCGATTGGCGTAAAAAGAAATGTACGGGGTTGACCTTGACCGGCCCCGTCAAATTCGTTTTCACGGGCGAGGTTGAATTGGATGACCTCGATCTCGCCGGAGAGGTGTAGGGAAGGTCAAACGATATTAAAAGGTTAAACGGTTAAAGGGTTAAAAGGTTGCGGGGAACGGTTTCCGAGTGTTGTCCGCACGTCGCGCGCCGCATGTCGCGTGTCAGGAGACCTTGAACCTTTGGCTTCCGGCCTTTGAGGCGCGTATGGAACTT
>DBXN01000158.1:32971-33290 GCA_002309585.1 Verrucomicrobia bacterium UBA1211 | reverse complement strand
ATCGAGTTCAAGAACATCTACATTCGTGAGCTCTAACGGTTTTCAGAAACGGGCGCGCCTCTGCGCACTGTTTCTCCTCGCCGCAAGCGGGGCGATCGGACAGGATGCGGTCCGGATGGACCTCTTCACCTCGCCGGGATGTCCCTCTTGCGAGCGGTTTGAGCGGCGGACGCTTCCACAGCTCGAAAACCGCTATGCGGGCTTTTATGAACTCATCCGGCATGATCTCAATCGGCCGGATGAGTTCGCGCTTTTGGCGGCTTATGCCCAGACGTTTGGAACCGATATCCCGGCGGGGCCTTCGCTGGTGATCGACCGC
>DBXN01000158.1:25856-32914 GCA_002309585.1 Verrucomicrobia bacterium UBA1211 | reverse complement strand
AGCCAAATTGGCGGTTGCCCGATCCGCCGATGCCCGCCACCCAACCGCGCCCGGCGGATCACACCCGTTTGACATGGCCGGTCGTGCTGGTCGGCGGATTGACCGATGGCGTGAATCCGTGCGCGATCGCCACGCTGATCTTTTTTCTCAGTGTGCTGGCGGCTGGACGGGTTTCCCGCCGTACGCGGATCGTGACCGCGTCCGCCTTCATTTTCGCCGCGTTCGCGACCTATTGGTCACTCGGCGCGGGATTCCTCTTTGCCGTCCGGCAAATCCCCGTCCTTCCGCACGTGAAACGGATCGCCGAAGGGTGCCTGGCGCTGGCGCTCATCATTCTGGCGGCACTCTCCTTGCGCGACGCCATCCGTTTTCGCCGTCATCCGGATCCCGCTTCCGTCACGCTCCAGCTGCCGCCCCGCATCAAAGCCGCCATCCACCGCTGGACGCAAAGCCGTTGGACATGGGGCGGGCCCTTGATCGGGGGACTCCTGACGGGCATCGGCGTGACCGTGCTGGAGAGCGTCTGCACAGGCCAAGGGTATCTGCCGGTCCTCGCCTATCTGCTCAAAACCGATGCGGACCGACCCCGCCTGCTGCTCTTCCTCACCGTCTACAACCTGCTTTTCGTCCTGCCCCTCCTCCTCGTATCCCTCTGTTTTCTCGCCGGCAGCGGCATCCCGGCCCTCCTGAAAGAGAGCCGCAAACACCTCACCGCCACCAAGATCGCCCTCGCGCTCTTTTACCTCGCCTTGGCGACACTTCTCCTTTTCGTCGCTTGACCGAAGACGGCATTTGGTCTACATTTCCCCCATTCGATTTCAAAGGAGGACAACAGATGATGCGGAAAAGCGTATGGATGATGGCGGTATGCGGATTGGCGTTCGGACTGTGGGCGGAGGAACCCAATCCTGGCTCGGACTATCTGCGTGGACACGAAAACATCGAATGGTCCATCGGGTATGCCTTCCATCTGACCGACGGACGGAAGAACCTTCCCCGGGTGCTTTTGGTGGGAGACTCCATCTGCAACGGGTACCAAGGCGCGGTACAGAAGCGTCTTGACGGGAAGGTGAATGTCAGTTACTGGGTCAGCAGCTATTGCCTCACCTCCCCCAACTACCTCACCCTGCTGGCATTTTACCTCGATGAGGCGAAGTACGATGTGATCCACTTCAACAACGGGCTACACTCGCTGGACACGCCGGATGAGGCGTGGGCTGCGGGTCTGAAGGCCGCCCTCGCGCTCATCCGCCGGAAACAGCCGCAGGCGAAACTCATCTGGTGTTCCTCCACCCCGCTCAAGGATGCGGACAAAACCGAGAAGGTGAAGCGCCTGAACGCACTCGCCGCGAAAGAGACGGCAGCCCTCGGACTTGCGACAGATGACCTCTTCGCGCTGCTGGATCCGCTCGACCGCGCGGCAAACTGGAGCGATGTCTACCACCATACCGCGCCGGTCCGGGAGAAAGAGGCCGACCAGGTGGCGAAGACGGTCCTCTCCGTCCTCGCGCCCGCCCCCTAATGTCCCTGTACCCCCGCCCCATCCGACCGGTTCCGCTCACCGGCGGAACGTGGCGAAGCGATCTTCTCCGGGGAACTGGAACGCCTGGGTGATCGGGCCGTGACCGATTACCTTCGGGGCAAGCACGGTCAGCCACTCATCGACAAGCCCCTCCGCCGCAAGCGATGTCGCGAGCGACAGTCCCCCCTCGCACAGGACGTGCATGGCGCAGGTATAGGCATGGAGGCATTTCAGCGCGTCCGTCAGCGTGGATGAAGCCGTGGCGATGACCGCCAGGACCCCATCCGGTCCCGTCCATCCCTCCAAGGCGCGGGGAACCCGCCGCTTACCGACACAGAGTATGATCGTACGTTTTCGGGCCTCATCGGTGAAGAGCTGCGCATCGCGCGGAAGCCGTCCGCTCCGCGTCACCACCACCCGGATCAGGTCATCGTTGGGCGTACCGTGGCTCAAGAGGGAGGGATTGTCGCGCCGAACCGTATCGGCACCGACCATGATCGCATCGACCCGTTCGCGCAGAAGCCCCGTACGTTTCCGGGAATCGGCGGATGAGATCCATTTCGCATCCCCCCAGTCATCGCAGATACGGCCATCCAGAGACATCGCGAGTTTCACGGTGACATACGGCAACCCCTCCTGAACCGATTTGGCGAAGGGAGCGATCAACCGCCGCGCCTCCGTCACGGCGGCACACCGCCGCATCCGCGAACAGGCGATTCCCGCCCGCGCCAGCGCCCGTTTCGCCTGGCCGCGGTTCACCGGGTTCGGATCCTCAACCGCATACACCACGCGGTCGATTCCCGCCGCGATGATCGCATCCGTACAGGCGCCTACACGCCCGGGTTTGGAACAGGGTTCAAGCGTCACATAGAGCGTCGCATCCGCGCCGCGAAAAGCCGTCCCCGCGCACTTGATCGCGGCGACCTCGGCGTGGTCCCCGCCGCACCGCCGGTGCCACCCCTCGCCGACGATCTGCCCGTCGCGTACCAGAACCGCCCCGACCGGTGGATTCGGCCGCGTATGGCCCTCTCCGTTCCGCGCCAACGCGACAGCCCGCATCATAAACCCAGCATCCCGGCTTTCCCTCATCTGCCCCACCTCATCCGCTTTCGGTTTGCCCCTTGACCTACTGAACACAGCAGAGCGGAGTTTACCACTTCCCCCCGCCGCCGCGCAATCCCGAAGCGACACCGGACAATCGCGCGCGAAACGCCCCTTTGACCTTTACAACCCATCCCGAAATCGTGTAAGGTATTCAATATGGTAAATGGATGGTGTTTGTTCAACAAGGAGGGTGTGATGAGATCTTCAGTTTTCTGTTGGTTGACGGCTACCTGCGTTTGGCTGCTCGCCTGTGGGGCGGAAGCGGATGTGATCAGTTTGAATTTCGGTGTGGACAGAAACAACACATCCGTATCGGGTCCCGATCAGATCGGCCTGGTCGAGGGGGTCATCGGTGACGACTGGAACAATCTTTCGGGCGAAAACGGAACCGATGTCGCCGTGCACACCAGCGACAATTTGAGCGGCATAACGGTAACCTGGACATCCAGAAACCTCTACTCCTACTTGACCGACATCACAGACGACCTCATCAAAGATTATCTGGACGACGGCAACACCGTCTCCATCACCGTCAGCGGCATTCCCTTCTACGCCTATGATGTCGTGATCTACACCGCCAGCGACAATGACGGTGTCCAATTCTCTCCCATCTCGGTGAACGGGATTTACTACCGTTGGGACAACGCCCTCGAAGATACCGTTGCGACCGCAGACGCAACATTCGCGTGGGGCCTCGCCCGGCATCCTACGGCGACCTACGGGACCAACGCGATCCGCGTCAAGGGACGTTCCGGAACGACCTGCACCATCAAGACGCCGGCAAGGGGAACGAACCGTATCACGGGAAAAAACTTCCGCAGTTCGATCGCGGCGGTACAGATCGTCGAGGTAGACAACGCGACCTACCCGGGACCGGACTTCTTCTGGAGCGGATACGAGAGCGAAGCCCCGACCGGCTGGATGACCAGCTGGAGCGGACAGGGCACCTCGACCCGTTTCCGGATCGGCCCCGAAGCGAGGTCTGTCCGGGCGACCTATGACGGGGCGGCCCCCTTCCACAGCAGCTTCACCCCGCCCACCGAGTTCACTTTCTCCGCGATACTGGACATCACCGATGTCGACACCAGCGTCAAAGAGGCGGTTCTGATCGACCTCGGTACAGGGAAATCCGGTAGCGGCAACCGTTGCCTTCTCCTTCTGAAACAACAGGGTTCCTCCGATGTCGAGCTGGCCTACTGTTCGAACACCAGCGGCACGGCCGGAAAATACACCAAGAACTATACCGTTTCCGTCCCCGACATTCCACAGGGGTACCACCTCTACACCATCACCTTCTCCTCCTCTTCGGGCTTCTCCCTCAAAGTTGACGATTTCGATCCCGTCTCCTTCTCGGGATCGCTGAACGCCCTCTCGGCAGGATTCCAGTTCGGCGACATCCACGGCGGCAAGAACCTCTCCGTCGCGGCGAACGACATGGGATTCTGCAGCGTCATGGGCTGGAACCGGATTCTCGCGGAGTGGGAACAGAGTGCGCTCTACCACGATCTGCGCACCGTCGCCTGCGGAACACCCGTCCTCTACCGCTACTCGGAAAACTGGGCCCTCCTCAACGGCATCCTCACCGTCCCGACGATGGAGGCCGATGGTTCCCGCTATCTCGGCTCGGTCCGCGGCACGATGAACATCCCCGAGACCGCGACCGTCTCCGTCCCCGCGCTCCGGTTCATGAATGAGGCGGGAACGACCAACTCCTTCACGCTGAATCTGGCGGGCACCGTCAACGTGACCTCCACCTCGACAGGAAACAATCCCTACACGGAGCGGAACAACAACATCGGCATCCTCTGCGGCCATTGGCATGGAACCGCCACCTACAACATCACGGGTGTCCTGGTCGGCGAGAACGCCTACATGGAGACGGTCTACTCCTGCGAGAAGCAGACTTTCAACATCAACGGCGGAGAGGTCCGGGTTCGCGGTCTCTGCGCGAACAACAACAACAGCGTGATCAACCTCTCCAACGGCGGTTCGCTGACCTTCGCCGATTACGCCTTCGGAAACATCCCGCTGAACTGTGCGAAGGGCACGGTCAGCGGCTACGCCTATGACGGCAGCACGGGATGGACCTATTCGGCCGCTACCACCTTTACCGATACGGAAGACGGGACGACCATCGACGCGAACGGCCTGGACCTCGCCTTCACCGGTTCCGCCACCGGTGATGGCAAGATCATTGTGACCGATTCCAGCGAGACCGGCGGCGGTATCGTCCGGTTCACCGCGATGAACGGTTTCACCGGGATCATCGAGGTCGAGGATGGCGGGGCGCTCGACATCGGCCCCAGCCGCCCCGAATCGACCTTCACCTTCGCCGACAACGCGACGTTCATCCTCTCCGAGTCGATGGCCGATGAGAACGGTTATGTCAACATCACCTTCACGGGCAACCCGCAGGTCCTCATGTACCGCGCCGACGGCGTAACCCCCATCGATGACGCCGAGGTGGTCACCGTAGGCGGTGTCCAGCGGATCCGGTACACCCCGTCGGAAACCCCGATCGTTTCCGGGAAGGGCTGCTGGTACGACTTTGAGTTCGACAACCACTCCCTCACCTCGATCGGCATGAACACCGGTTCGCTGTCGCTGGAGACGGCGATGGGTATCGGCGGGACGGATCAGGATGCCGACTTCAAGGATGACTACTCCATCCTCACCGCCTCACAGGTCTACATGACCATCAACTATCCCACCCAGTGGTCGGCCGCCATCTACGCCACCATCCCGAACTACCCGTTCACCACGGTCATGTGTTTCGGGACGCTCGCGAACGGCTGTATCGGCCTCATCGCCGGCGAAGCCGAGAACCAGGTCTACCTCGTCCGGACAACCGGCAACTCCCCCTACGAGATCCTGGCCTCGATGTCGGTCCCGAACGCCGCCACCTGCCAGCACCTCTACGTCTTCTCCAAACGCAGCCGGAACATCGACATCTACCTGGACGGCGTGCTCTGGAACACCTACACCTCGGAGAGCGACATCACGATCGGGAACGGCTTCCAGATCGCCTCGCTCCACGGCGGTACCGGTAACACCGGCATCAAACGTTTCGGCAAGGATCTCTACGATAACGATGTCACCAACCCGGATCTTCTCGCCGCCTACATCGGCATGCTGCGGATCTACGACACCGCCCTGAACAGCGCCGCCCTGGCGGCCCTGGCGGACGAGTTCCCGTATGTCTCCCCGAACGGTCTCTATGTCCGTGATCTCAGCGGCTCCAGCGTCCCCGAACCCTGGTCGGCCGCCGACGCATGGGCACAGGTCACCGAGAGCGGAAGCACACCGGTGAACGCCCCGGCGGAACTGGCCGTCCTTCAGATCAACGGCTCCTCCGCAGGTGACTCAATCCTGACCGTGGGGCTGGACGCCAACACCCACTTCGAAGCTCTGCTCATCGGCGGCAACGGCGCGGTCCGTCTGGAGAAGGGAACCGGCGGCACGCTGATCAACGACGGCAAGACCGTCATCAATACCGACACCGTGATCGCCTATGGCGCGGCGACCATCGACGGCGGCCCGCTGACCATCGCTCCGGGCGCGTCGCTCACCTTCGATTACTCCGCCTTCCCGATCAGCCCCACCACCCCGAACCAGGTGATCCAGCTGACCGGCAATTCCAGCGCGGACGCGCCGATCTCGCTCGCCACGCCGGACAGCACCTTCGAACGGACCTTCACCCTCTCCTTCAACGAGGAGACCAGTGCCTGGTTCCTGACGATCGCCCGGCCCGCTTACATTCTGGACTGGAACGGCGATACCGACAACCGGTGGGATAACGAAACTGTCTGGATCAACGCCAGCACCCACGCCCCCGCCGGTTTCATCAAGGGGGATACGGTTCGTTTCGCGGACCGTTCCGGCGTCTCCGAGGAAGCCATCGAACTGGGCATCCCGGTCAATCCCGCCGAAGTCTTTTTCTCCGCCTCGGCCATGCGGTATACCCTTTCGGGCGAGATGCTCACCACGACCAACTTCGTCAAGAGTGGCTCCGCGCCGATCTTCCTCACCAACGCGGTCAACTTCGCCTCCGGCGTAATGACAATCGCTCCCGGCGGCGTGGCGTTCTATGACCTGCGCGGGACGGTCACCGCCGCGACCTTCCTCCCCGGCTTGGGCGATGACCCGATCCTCCTGGGTACGGCCGACACCGTGACCATCCAAAACGCGGTCTTCGGTGATGGGCTCGCCCCAGTCATCTATGCCGCCGAGAACGCGACCTTCACGCTGGCCAGCGGCGCCATCACGCTGCCGGTTTCCGAGACCCTCCGCAAGACCGGTCCCGGTAATCTGACGATCATCGACGCCACCGACCTCGCGGGACGGCTCTCGGTCGAGGAGGGAACCGTCACCCTCAACGGAACCGGTGTCCCCTCCGTCATTGCGACGCGGGAATATCCCGTCATGGTCCATG
>DBXN01000158.1:0-25843 GCA_002309585.1 Verrucomicrobia bacterium UBA1211 | reverse complement strand
CCGAAGTCCTGGGCCGCCAACGAGGGCGGGACCTTCCCGGTCGGCTCCTTCGTGGCGAGTGACGGCGGTTTCATCGAGGTGACCGGCAACAACATCTTCAGCCGGACCGTCGGCGAGGCACCGATCTTCCTGGTCAGCAACGGCGGCACCCTCCAATTCGACGGCGCGAACACCGCCAACGATCTCCGTATCGAGGGAATCGAGCTGAACAACGCCACGCTCCACCTCGCCGGAACCACGGCGAACTGGAGAAACAGGGCCGTCTACCTCGCCAGCGGGAAACTGATCTCCGTAGGCGAATCCTCGATCACGATGGAGGAGGGTTGCCCGAACCGACTGGATGTCCAGACGATTGAAGTCGCTGACGGCACACTCACCCTCGCCGCGCCGGTCCAGCAGTTCTTTAATGACGGCGACAATACGATCGACACCGGCATGATCATCAAGACCGGCGCGGGAACGCTGGTGCTGCAGGATCAGGGCGGCGGTTCCGACCGAACCGTCGAGATTCTGGCGGGTACCATCCGGGCGACCGACGCGCTGTCGGCGAATATTGACACCCTGCGTCTCGCGACCGGCACCAAACTGGACCTCTCCGAAGTGGACGGGACCTTCGGTGGAGAGGCGATCGATCTCCAGCTGATCGATGAGGACCTCACCCAAGACTACACGATCACAATTGAACTCGGTGACCGTCTCCCCCGTTCCGGCGATAAGATTGTCGCCTGGGGCGAGACCGGCGAACTCGACGCCAAATTCCGTTGCCACCGCGCGGAGGGTGCGGGATCCTTCATCAAGAACGAAGAGGGCATCTTCTTCGTACCGGGCGGGACGGTCCTTCTGTTGAACTAATCTGACCGGTCTAAAACACAATCGCGGCCGTCTTCCTCTCGGAATGACGGCCGCGATCCTTTTGACAACCTCTTCCCTCTTTCCTATTCCCTCTTCCCTATTTCCCTTTCCCCTTCACTCGTTTAACCTTCCCCTTCCCCTGCGCCGCCATCAGATATCCCGACGCCAGCCGCAGCAGGAACGCGTCCACCAGCGCGGACATCACCGGCGTGGCCTTTTCCGTCTCCGCAAGGACCTCCTCATGGCAGAGGTGGGGCCCGCTGATCCCGGCGGCCATATTGGTGATGCAACTCAACCCCGCCGTCTGGATGCCGCAGGCGCTCGCCAGCGTCGTTTCAGGGACGGTGGACATTCCGACAGCATCCGCCCCCATCCCGGCATACGCACGGATTTCGGCGGGAGTCTCAAAGACGGGACCGGACGTGAAGGCGTACACCCCCTCCGTCAGGGTGGTCCCGACATCGCAGGCGGCCTGCCGCAGGAGGGCGATGAGGGATTCATCATAGACCTCCGACTGGTCGGGAAAACGGGGTCCCCATCCCGGCACAACCGGTCCCACCAGCGGATTGTTCCCGACGGTGTTGATATGATCCCGCAAAACCATGAACGCGCCCGGTTTCAGCCGCGAGTTGATCCCACCTGCCGCGTTCGTCACCAGTAAGTTCTTGACCCCCATCCGGCGCATCAGCTCGACCGGCAGGATCACCGGTTCCCATCCCGCCCCCTCATACCAATGCCGCCGCCCGAAACAGGCCACAATCCGTACCCCGTACCGCATCAGAAGCGCCATCTTTCCGGCATGGCCCACCACCGTGCTTGCACCCATGCCGGGAATGTCGGAGTAACTGATCTCGGCGATCGGACGCTCACTGGAGAGGGCATCGCCCCAACCGGATCCCAAAATCAACCCGCACAGCGGAGGCGAATCGAAAAAATCAGCCGGCAAAGCCTTTGCCGCCTTCTCAAACACCTTCACATTCACACTCATCTTCCTCTCCCTTCTCTCAAACTTTTCACCCGTCACACTTCACACGTCATTCCCTCACAAACCGTTTTCACCGCCTTTACGGGAAGTTCCCATCCCGCGAACGGCGTGTCGCGGGAGAGAGAACGGAACCGGTCGGGAACCACCAGCCACGGATGCCGGGTGTCCAACAGAACGACATCCGCCACCCTTCCGGGAGCCAGTGACGGAGCGGGAAGCCCCAGCAGCGCCGCCGGTCCCGTCGTCCATGCGGCCACCCACTGTACAACCGACATTCCCTCTTCCTCCACCATCACGCGCCAGGTTACGCCGACCGCCGTCTCCAGACCGATCACCCCGAAGGGGGCCTTCAAAAAGCCGTTCGATTTGCTCGCCACCGTGTGGGGCGCGTGGTCGGTCGCGAAGAGCGTCAACGTCCCGTCCAAAACCCCGTCCCTGAGCGCCCGGACATCCGCGCGGTTTCCCAGCGGCGGATTCATCCGGAAATTCCCGTCATCGGCGGGAATCTCCTCCGCCGCCAACGCCAAATGGTGCGGAGAGGCCTCACCCGTCACCGGCAAACCCTTCGCGCGCGCCTCGCGGATAGCCGCCACCGACGCGGCGCAGGAGATGTGTTGGATGTGGGTCGCGCAACCCGTCTCGGCGCAGAGGCGGATATCGCGCCGAACCGCCTCGACTTCCGCCTCCGGCGGGAAAACCGGCAGCCCGCACTGTTCCGCCAGCGGGCAGGCGCGGATCACACCCGCCCCCGCCAGCGAAGGCACCACCGCATGATCCATCACCGGACGGTTCAGCCGCCGCGCGCGGCGCATCGCCTCCGCCATCACTCGATCATCGGCAACCATCGACCCGTCATCCGTGAAAGCCACCGCACCCGCCGCCGCCAGCCTCTCCAGATCGGCGACCTCGCCGCCCTTCCGCCCCCGCGTCACACAGGCGGAGGGCAGAATCTTGACCGGCAATTGTGTATCCTCAATCTGTTCCCGAACCCATTCCTCCGAATCGCCCGCCGGAACCGTGTTGGGCATCGTCACCACATGGGTGAACCCGCCCGCAGCGGCCGCCGCCGCCCCGCTCCGCCGCGTCTCCGCGGCGGGATTGCCCGGATCGCGAAAATGAACATGGACATCCCAGAAACCGGGCGCCGCGATCAACCCCTCCGCATCGATCTGGGGCAAATCGCGCGCCCATGCCTCAGGAGGCTGGATCATCCCGTCCCGAATGATCAAATCCGCCACGCGGTCACTTCCCGCCACCGGATCGATCTGCCGCACATGTCGAAATACCGCTGAAGTCATCATGTCCCGTATCTTACAGGAGCGGGCGGTTTTTCGCAATCGATAAATTCCCACTTGCAGTCTAACATGAAAAACGGTATATTACTTCCCACTTTTTCGCGCCTGTAGCTCAATTGGACAGAGCGTCAGCCTCCGGAGCTGAAGGTTGTGGGTTCGATCCCCGCCAGGCGCACCAAACACACCCAAGTGTGGTCCTAATCTGTCGCAGACGTCCTTTAGCCCTTCGCTGCAAACCCTGCCCCGCGCACTTTCGGGTTTCTTCAATGTCTCATTGAGTTGACCAAGCGGATTTGTTACCATGAGCGCCATTCGATACCCTCTGTTCCGGGCGGAACCGGTGCGGTTGACGGGAAAGCGAGCGATGCAACATGTTGATTTCAAGTGAGGCCGTTAAACAGTTATCGACGAAAGAGCGATTCATAATCGCCTTTTTCGCTTTGAATGACGAGACCTCGGAACCCTCCGTCGGCATGCTGCACCGTGAACTCCAGTGTTGCATGAACATACACATCACCGCGAACGCCTGCGAGCAGATATGCCAATCCCTGGTGGAGCGCAATCTGCTGGCGGTCGCCTCGCATGCCGCCACCGTCATCTCGCGACGGTATATGTTGGCGGGCACCCTCGACGGCAAGGCAATGGAATTTCTCATTACCGAACAGATGGCCTTCCACTCTTCCTCCGTCTTCCGCCGCAAGCGGCTACTCTTCCTGAAGGCCCTGTTGCGTGGGGGACGGGAAATCCAGCCGAGGGAACTTCTGGGGGCGAACCATGATCCCGTCTGGTATGCCGTCTGCCAATTGGCGAATATGGCGGACCAGGGATACGCCTTGCCGACAATTGACATTCCCGCAGAAACGCCCGACTTTGTCTACCGGATCGCCGTCTCGACCTTCTTCTGTCTCGGACTCGACATCACGCCGTTTCTGGCGGATTGGCACGCCAAACGCAAGAGCGGCGCCAGACGGGAACACATGGGCAACCCTGGCAAGGCCGAATATGCGGCGCTCTGCATCTGGACGGGACATCCGGAATGGCTGGACCTCTTTCCGAACCCGAACGGTAAAGAGGCGGGTGACCTCTTTGTGAGCGCCTGCCGGGCGTTCCGGGACGGCGACCTCGCGCGGGCCTACAAGGAGAGCGCCGCCATCCTGGACATCATCCCTACCAAGCGCGGTTACGAGGAGATCCAACTCACGATGCCGGCGTCGATCCTGCTGGCGCTGGCCATCACCGCGTTCCATAAGCCGGCGAAGACCCGCATCGAACGGCTGGCCTCCCGGCTGATCGTGCCCAACTTTGCCTATTCATACAACGTACCCATCATAGCGCAGGCTTACTTTAACACACGGGCGAGACGTGCACAGTCATACCTCCCGCTCATCTACGATTATTCCGGCATCCCCATTGAACACGACCCCGCCGCCTCTCCCATGCTGGAATGCGGCCATCCCATCACCGCGCTTGTGGCCGCCATCGACCGGAACTCCGTGGAGAAGCAGGCGCCCCGATTCATCCAGCTGGCGGAACGCGCGTTCGCCGCCGGCTATCCAACGCTGGCGGGCATCTATCTCTCGGTGTTCGGATGGGCCATCCGCGGCCCGGAGGTGGACCAGCTCGCCAACCGGATCACCGCCGCAGGCGGATTTTGGTTCAGACAATTCCAAACCGCCGCCGATTCGTGGAAACTCGTGGTGGCGGCGCTCGACAAGTGCCTCCCCGCATCCGGTCGCGCCAAGGCCGACGCCAGTCCTGGCCAACCGAAATCAGGACGGATCATCTGGGCGCTGAACCTCTTTGCCAATGACCGCTGGAACGAAGATGACACCACAAACCCAGACCGCCTCTGGTACTGCTCAAACCTCGAACCGTGTTTCCGCGGGCCCCGCAGCGCCGCCAACGGCAGCCAAGACAAGCCGCTCACGCGGAAAGCCCTGATGTCCGGTAAATACGACTCCCTGTTTTCCGAAACCGACCAAGCCATCATCCGGGAATTTCAGAAAAATGACGGTTCCTTCAATGTGCACACCGCACTCGACCTGCTCTGCGGATACGACGCCCTCACGCGTTGTCCCGAGGAACGATGGAACAAGAAAGCCGCCTTCACCCCAATCACCCTGACGCGCCGGGACATCCCCCTCGCCGTCACCTCCGCGCCGGACGATGGCATCACCCTCACGATCGAACCGTGGTGTCTGGAGGTCAACCGTGAGTACGCCCTCCGAAGAGCCGGAAATAACGACTACCTGTACTATCCGTTCTCGAAAGCGGCCCTCGCAATGCTGGAGATTTTCCGAACATTCGGTACGGACGGTTCCGTCACGATCCCGAAGGCGGGCATGGGCGCGATGCGTCCCCTCCTGACCCGGATGGCCGCCATCGCCCCTATCCAGGGCGAACTGGCGGCGGTCGGCGGAGGAGGCGATCTGCCGCGCATCGCGGGAGAGACGATCCCGCTGGCGCGGCTGGAGTTCGGCGACACCGGACTCGCGATCACGCTCCGGATCAAGCCGCTGAAGGAAGCGGATGAGCTGATCTTCGTTCCGGGCGCGGGACAGCCCGAACGCATGGTCGCTCGCCACGGAGAGACTGCCGTCCTGGTCCGCGATCTGGCGGCGGAAAAGGCCAGTGCCGCCACCGTCCAAACGGCGTTGGCCGAGTGCGAGTCGTGGGCCGATGGAGAGTATGACTGGTTCATTGACTCGTTTGTCGATGCGCTCCGCGCCTTGGCCGCGTTGAAGGGATTGGGCGAAGCGATCCGCATGGAGTGGCGCAAGGGCAAGCGGCTGACGGTCGCCGCGCCCCAGAAGGGTGCCTGGAGACTCGACGCCATGGGCGGCGCGGACTTCTGGTTTTCCGTCAAGGGTGAGTTCAAGCTGGACAACGGCAAGGCCCTCGCGATCACGGAGCTGCTGGCGGCGTTCAAAAACCGTCAAGGCGAGTTTCTCCCCTTCGGTGACGGGGAATATCTGCGGCTGACCAATACCCTGATGAAACGGCTGGAGGCCCTCGAAGCGGCCGGACGGGTCAAGGGAAAGGCATTGGAGATCGCGCCGGCGGCGATCCCGATGCTGGACCGCGCGTTCCAGTCGGGCGGCGAGGATCCGGCGGGCATGTCGCTGCCCGAAACCCTGGCGGAACGCGCCGACGCCGTCCGGCAGGCGTTCGAACAGGATGTCACGCCGCCGAACCGGTTCAAGGCGGAACTCCGGCCCTATCAGGTCGAGGGCTACACATGGCTGTCGCGCCTGGCAACGTGCGGATTCGGCGCCTGTCTGGCGGATGACATGGGACTCGGAAAGACGGTGCAGATCATCGCGCTGCTGCTGGAACGCGCGCAGGACGGCGCTTCGCTCGTCATCGCCCCTGCATCCGTCTGCGGCAACTGGCGGAACGAACTTGCCCGTTTCGCGCCAACCCTGCGGCCCGTCATGGCATGGGACGAGAAAGCGGACGCGATGAATTCAGTCGCCGCTGCCGGACCGGGTGACGTGGTGATCGCCGGATACGGGTTACTGGTCACGCGCGAAGGCCAATTCGCCGCGCGCGCCTGGAACGGGGTGATCCTGGACGAGGCGCAGGCGATCAAGAACGAGACCTCCAAACGCGCGCATGCGGCGAAGAGTCTCCACGCGCGCTTCCGCGTCGCCGCGACCGGTACGCCGGTCGAGAACCGGCTTACCGAGCTATGGAGCATCAGCGACTTCCTGAACCCCGGCCTGCTCGGCCCGATCGGCGATTTCACCAAACGCTTCACCGTGGACGGCCACGCCACACCCGCCCTGAAACGGCTTGTTTCACCGCTCATCCTACGCCGCCTCAAACGCGATGTTTTGGACGACCTTCCAGAAAAGACCGAGATCACCCTGCCGGTGATTCTGGGCGAAGACGAACGCGCCGGGTACGAGACCTGCCGCCGGTTGGCGCTGGAGACGCTGGCGGGTTCGGAGAACCGCATCCAGATCCTCGCCGAGCTGACGCGGCTCAGACGGTACTGTTGCCACCCCTCACTCGCGCTCGGCGAGAAGGTCACGGTCTCAGCAAAAATGGAAACGCTGCTCGAACTGCTCGAGAACCTGTATGAGAATCAGCATCGCGCCCTGATCTTCAGCCAGTTCACCGATTACCTCGCCATTGTGCGCAAGGCCATTGATCAGGCGGGGTGGAGCCATCTCTATCTGGACGGGCAGACCCCGGCATCGGAACGCGAACGGCTGGTCAACGTCTTCCAGCGCGGCGAAGGGGACTTTTTCCTCATCTCGCTCAAGGCGGGCGGAATCGGCCTGAACCTCACGGCGGCAAACTACGTGATCCTCCTCGATCCGTGGTGGAACCCGGCCGTCGAGAACCAGGCAGCCGACCGCGTGCATCGGATCGGACAGCGGGAACCGGTGACCGTCTACCGGCTGATCGCCTCGGACACCGTGGAAGAGCGCGTGATCGAGCTTCACAGGGAGAAGAAGGCCATCGCCGAAGATGTCCTCGGCGCGACCGCTTCTTCCGCGTTGACGCCGGACGAACTCATGCGCCTCTTCCGCTAACCCCGGTACCGTCATCACGTGCGGTCCCCGCCTTGGCTCTGCGCCAGCGTTGGACCGCCTCGCGGATTCCCTCGGCAAAGCGGGATGACATCGTGTGCCACTGGGCACCGGGATAGAGGCTGACCGCCTGGTCGCCGCTGAAGGCGTTCACCTCGTCCCATACCGAATTGCAGTAGGGATAGCTGCAGACCAGCGCGAAGAAGGCCCAGCCATCGAGGTTGTTCTGGAGGGCGAAGTCACTCATGCCGACCATCAGATAGGGCGAACCCGGCGATTTCTCGGTCGCGCCGACATCGGGGGTCGTGTAGCCGAGCAGGATGTCGAACCGTTTGCCGTCCCCGCGGCGGAGACGCTTGGCGTATGCCGCATCCTGTGTGGCGAAGTGGTTGCAGTATGGGCAGTACACGTTGACGTAGGAGGACATCCGCATACTCGCCGCCACCGAACCCGGCGTCAGTTCCCCAGGATTGCACCAAAGTCGGATGGTGTCATCGACCGTCCGTAACCGCTCGGCGAGGCCCACCCACTCGTTGACCACCCGCTCGCCCGGTTCGTCCATGAAGCTCCACGCCCAGTCCTTGACCGAATACCCCATCCGCTCGTAGCGGGCGCGCAAATACCGGACATGGTTGGTCGAGACATCCCCGTCATTCAGGTGAACAACGAGCCGGATCCCGTACCGCTCCGCCTCCGCCTTGGAAACCAGCGGATCAAGCAGCACATTGATGCCGAGTTCCCTGAACAGTTCCCACGAGGAGACATGGGCATAGGGATTCGTCCACGGAAACACGTAAGGAACCGGGACCTCCTTCCCCCAAGGCTCCCTGCGGTTGAGCGTGAGATCAAACGTCTCCTCCCCGATCCGGACGGTCGCCTTGCCATCCTTGAATCCTTTCTCCCCCTTGACCGTCAGCCAGACACCGACCGTCTCGCCGGCGGGAGCGAACAGCTCCGCCCTGCGGAAGAGGGGCATCGGTTGCCAGTCGAACACCTCGGTTCCCGTGTAGACGAAGGCGGGGACACGCCAGGTGATAAGGTCTTTTGCCTCGCCGTTAATGACCGGCGTGATCTCCAGCATACGGTCGGTGTTGTTCCTCGCCAAAAGCAGGACCGTCTCGGCCTCGCCTTCGCGCAGATCGACCGTGAACGGTTCGAGATTCTCCCCGCGTTTCGGGAAAGAGGTACGCGAATACCCGGCCCACGGGTCGCTCCGCCAAACGGTGAGCGGCTTCGCCGTATCGTAAGGCGGGATCGCCTGCTCATCGAAAACCGGCACAAAATCGGGATCGTCCGAGACGATCACGGCAAGCAGATGGCGGTAAGTCTGGCCTTGGACATTCTTGGCGAGCCGGATACGGAATTTGCCTCCGGTCTTCACCTCCAGACTCACCCACGGCGAACCGCCCCGCCGGTTCATCTCCTTGTCGTTGCCGAGTTCCCGTTTGGCAATAAGCGTACCGTCCATATCTTCGACCGAGTAGGTGAACGGTGCGAGATAACCGGCGGTTTCGGTATACCTGAGCCAAACCCGGTAGACACCCGCCGTCGGCACCGTAAAATCGTAGTGGGCCGAACACTCACCGCCCCACCAACCGGCCCCAAGCCCAGTTCCCTCAGGGTAGAAACTACCGGAACCGTCCTTCCGGTCAACCGTGAAATCACCGACCTCCACACGTTCTTTGAAGTGGACGCGGTCGATGGCGGCGATGAACGCCCGAATCTTGGCCTTGCCGTCCGCCACCTGCCTGGGCGTTCCGACGAGATTCGATTCAGGGTCGAAGTAGACGGTCTCGGCGAGGCGTTTTTCCGCGACACGCTCGGCTCCGCCCCCAGCCAAAAACGCCATGTACGCCTTCTCCCACTCCCGCCAGAGCGCTTGAATCGCGGTGTCGCCCGCGCCGAGGCGGGGCCGACGCAGATAGAGCGCGCGGCACGCGGCAAACTTCCCGCTCAGCTTCACCTTGCCAGCGGTTCCCCCGAAACTTTTTTCGGGGACGGCCAACGGTTCGCGGGTCAAGACGATATCGCTCACGGCACGCACGCCAAACGGTCCCCCGTGCACGATTCCCGAGATCGTCATCGTCTTCCGCCCCTTCTCCAGCCAGACCAGCGGCGCGGATTCCCACTTGAAGCCCGTGGGTTCATCCTTGAAATCGGGAAGGGGATTTCGGCGCCCATGCTCGGTGAAGTCGAACCGGTAATACCAGGCGTCCTGGACAACCGTCAGCGAGAGATCCCTCTCATCCGCCAGCCGCCCGTCCTCCAGCGAAAACCCGAACGAAGCGGCCTGGCCCTGAACATGGTGGTAACGGACCCAGACACGGTAGAAGCCGCTCGCGGGGATCTCAACCGCGCGCCTGACGCACCCGCCGCCGTGGCCGGCATGGGTAGTGATCACGCGTTCGCCCCCGACCTCACCCAGCCGCCACTCGCAGAGGGTCGCCCCCTCCGCCAGCGACTCCGGCTTGTACCAAAGGACTTCAACCTCTTCGGGAAGCGAATCGACCGGCTCGCAGGCCAGCAATTTCGCCTTGTAGTCGGGATGGGCTTCGCAATAGGCGGCGAAACGGTCAAAGGTAACCAACGTACCGCCCAACCGGTCGGGATTGATCTCGTCCGGCTCGTCAGGCACGAAGGATGTTCCGCCTCCCGCGGAAAACCCGATCCCCAGGCAACCGGCGATAAGCATTGCCGGCCATCTGATCCCGATCCGCATGGTGCCTCCCGCCACTCTTCCGGAATTGTCCGGAATTATTCCTCCACCTCACCGAACGCGAAATCATCGAGATAAAACGCGGTTTGGGTGGTGGCGTTGTTACCAAAGCCGAGCCATTGCATTTTACGGAAGTCGGCATCGAGCGGGAGAAGATTCTCCGCCTGCCCGATGGTTTTCCCGTCCCGATCGATGCGGACGGACCACCTCCCGTCCTCTTTGTCCAACCGATAGCGGACCGTAACCTCGCACCATTCGTTCGGCGGCAGGTCACACAGCGTCACCTCTTTGCGGACATCTTTCCCTTCAGCGTCCTTTTCATGGGTCACCGCAATCGCTTTCCCGATGTGGAAAAGCAGGCTGACACCCGTACGGTAGTTGTTTCCGCCTTTGGTGTAGTCCCGCCAATCGTTGAAGACCACCGAACCCGGCTCGACCCGGATGGCGAAGCGGTTTTCAACCACACCGTTGGTATAGGCGCACCCAACGGTGAAGTGGGGATTGTAGCTCTGCGCCAGACCCGGAACATCCTGAACCAGCAGGCTCCGCTTCCCGCGATAGGCCTGCTTGTCCGTCACCTGAATCGCATCGCCCTTCCCCTCGACATGCCGATCGAAACGCCAGTGCGCCCTCCCGATCGGGATATCCTCGAATCCCGTCGCGAAACGAAGGTGATCGTCCAGTCGGGGCGGCTTCGGCGAAAAACGGAAGGTCTTGGGCGGCGTCATCTTCGCCAGCGTGGTCCACGCCTTGTCGCCATAGACACCCGCCTGTTTGGCATCAAACGGCTTGAATCCGGCGCGGATCGCCGGGGAGTCGTTCGGAAGACGGAAATCACCCAAATCGGGCCGCTTGAACTTCGGATCGACCCGCAGCGAATGAACATCCTGATCCGCATCACGCCACTGGTCCCACGACAACCCATGGAAAGCATGGTCATCCATCCCGTTCGGATTCCACCAGATGTTACCGTCAAAGAACATGTCGCTGACTTTCCCCGACGCGGGATACCCCCGCCAAACCGCGGCGGAACCGTTGTCCCAGTAGATGATGTTACCAATGACCATGATCGTCATGTGATCCTCGATCCGGGAACGCTGGATTTGGCCGTCCTGGCTGTTGGCGAGGATATTGTTGCGGAAAACGTTCTCCTTGCCGTAGTGCTGATGGATATTCCCGGTCTTTGTGCGGTAAACGAGGTTATTCTCGAAAAGAATGCCGGCACTGCCCTCATCGGTGTAGAGACCCCACCCGCCGCGTCCGGAGTAGTCGTAGGACCAGATGTCGTGAATGTGGTTGTTGGTGACGACCGTCCCCTCCTGGTTACCGAGCGTGTAGACGGCGCCCATGTCATTCAAGACCCCACGGCCGATATGGTGGATGTGGTTGAAAGCGAGGGTGTTGCGCTTGGTGACAGTCTCGGCGTATCCCCAGGTCCAGCCCATCGAGACGCCGGTATAGGTGAAGTCGGAGATGTCGTTGTGGGTCAGGGTCAGATCGCTCGCATGCCCCACCCACAATCCGATCGCGCCGGGGAAGAGATTGCCGCCGTCGCGGAGGATGTTGTTATCCACCGTGATCCGGGCGGTCAGTCGATCGGGCACCTCCTCTTTGCTCCAGCGGTTGTCGCCGATATAGACCGCGCCGCCACCCAGATCGTGCAGGTAGCAATGGACAATCTCGCAATCGCGGCATCCCTTCCGCAACCAGATGCCGTGTGCGCCGGTATGGGCGATCTCGCAGTTACGGAACGCGAGGCCCCGCGCGCCATTCGCCTCAATCGCGGCGCCTTCAGAAACCACTGCCTGACTGCACCCCTGCCCGTTCGGAGGCAGGGTATAAGCGGTATAATGGAAACGGATTCCCTCAAAACGGATATCGCGGACCCAACGGTCCTCCAGTGCGTTCCCTTCGAAACGCAGGAACGCATCGGTAACCGGCACGATCGCCTGTGTGCTGTCAACACGGTCGCCGGGACGCGGCAGATAGGAGAGCGTCGCCGTCACCGGATCGGCGAACCACTCGCCGGGAACATCCATCGCTTCGCGATAGTTCTCCAAGACATACCGCTGGAGGTAGGGCTTCCAGTTGAAATAGGGCCACGGTGCAGAGGCGGTCCCGACCACCAGCCCGCTCTTGGCGTCCGCGAACTGAAGCCGCGACTGGCTGACCTCCCACGAGTGGTAAACGCGGATCACGACCTGCGAAAGGGCATCCGGGGCAAGCCCGGCGATCCCCTCGATGTCCTTCGGATCAGCGATGAAGGCGCGGCGGGACAAATCCACATCCGCCTTACCCGTCACCGGATCCGTACCGTACGGAACGGGTTCCCGCATGTAGAAGTAGAGGTCATTGGGCGATTTCGCGCGCGGCACACGGACGCCATCGACGTACAGCTGCTCAAAGGACAACCCCTCCGGAATCGGGGTCTGCCACAAACCGTACCGCGCCGTCGGGGTGGCGTTCGCGCCCAAATGGGCGGGAGACATCGGCCGGATCTTCTCCTCGAAGGCGTAAAGCTTCCGTCCGCCAAAGAAGGTCACCTGCGCCTTGGGCGCCGCATGATAGCGCACAAAGGAGTCTTCCGGCGAAAAGACGACCGGCCGCGACATCGGGTAGTCCCCTCCCGCGAAAACCACATCGACCATCTCATCGGCGGCGACCGTCTGATCGGCGCGGAGCGCCCGGATCCGCTGGCGCGCGCCGTCCAAGGTCGCCAACGGGCCGACCTTCTCGCGCATCGCTTGCTTCACCGCCGCCAGCCCGTCCCATTCATCACTGCCTCCGGGCGAGACATAGAGCGTCAGCGCCTCCGCCAGCGAGACACACCCCACACACAGAACCATCCCCATGATTCGTTTCATTGTTATCCTCCCTTTCAAATCCCCTCACGGACCGCGCTTCCCGGCACCAAGCGCCTATTCCGTCTCGACGCTCTCCAGCGCGAACGGCAGCGAATAGTTGAACGAATAGGTCTGCAACCGCCCCGTCGTGTTCCAATAGGCATCGGTGTCCGGCAGCAGGTAGAACCCCAATCCCTGATACCCCAACGCATCTTCCGCCATGCTGTAGAACGGGATGTAAACCCCTTTCAGAGGAACACTCCGTTTTTTCTGGGAAAACGCACCTGTCGTCAAATGCCGCTCGTAATTCAACTCGAACGAACCGGAAATGATGCCTGTAGCCTGGGTGAAACTCAACCTGAGCGAACTGAGGTTACGGGAACCGCTTCCCGCAATCGTATTCCCGTCGTCATCCGTCAGGTCATCATAGGCGATGGTACTGAACGCACCGCCCCGCGAAGGCTGGCCACGCACGATCTTCTTGTACGGCACCGATAGCGACCGCGCACCAAGAGTCAGCGGCGTTCCGAACGGCAGGAAGCTGTCCCAATCGTCTTCTGCCATTCCGGAGTCGCTTTCGTCATCATCTTCATCTTCCGCATCCAACGTCCCGTCCAGCGACTGGATGTAGGATTCCGTGACCAACTGGTAGCCGGAAGAACCGGACGGTCCGTCGTAATCGGCATAGTAGGTTCGGATGAACCAGCCGGGTTCTGCCGTATCCACCGTCACCGCATCCGACACATCCACCGCCCCCTCGTAATCCGCAAACCGGAGCGTCTTGCCCAGGTAGTAGGTCTGGAGGTTCAGTACCTTGTCATAGTAGGCACCCTTGACATTCAGCGTCGCAAAGAAACCGGGGGTGTCACTCCCCTCCCCTTCCGGTGGCTGACGCACGGCGAGCGCATCAAACCGCCACCATGCCGGCATTTTATCGCCGGCGGGATCCGCCTGAACCAGCGTCAACGCGTATCCGGTCCGGTCTTGGTAAGGATCGACGAGATCCAACAGGAAAAGCCCGCACACACCGCCATCGGCCTTGCCGTAGGCGGACGGTTTACCGTAGATGAAGAACTTCGCCTCGGTCACGTCGTTTGTACCGTTCTCGAAGATCAGCGGCGACGCCCCGCTCACCGCATTGCCGTCCGCCAGAACCGCACTCCACTTCACAGAACCCTTGGCATCCACCGTGAAGGTGAGATACCCGCTCCCCTGCGGCGCAAAGAGAATGCCCTCATCCGTCGTCGGTCGGGCGAACTCCGCCACCGGCAGGGCAGCGACATAGTACCCTTTGAAGGGCTCGATGACCGCCTGTTCCGCCTTCTGCGATCCGTAGGCATAGAAGAGCGCGCCATCCAGCGTGTACGACATATCCTCCACCGTCTTCTCACCCTCGGAATCGATCGTCTGGCGCGGCATACGCAACGTTCCCGCAACACTTCTCGTCTCGCCGTCAATGACCAGATCCAACGCCTGGGTCCATTCGTCATCCGCCATCGTCACAAGCTCATCGTAGGCGAGCTGGACCGTCTCGACGCTGTTGCTGCTGAAGGTCGCCGCCTCCAAACCCTTGCCGGAGAAGCGCTTGACCGTTCCGTTCACCGTCGCCTGGAAACTCCACGCACCCGTTTGAGAGAGGGTAAGCGTCGCCAAGCCCGCCGCGAACGGCTGATCGGCATCGCCCTGCGACGGCACCCAACCGGAGTAAGTACCCGCGAACGCGCTGATCGGCAGCACATCGAAGATGACGGTCCGGTACACGGTTTCGTTTCGGGGTGTCTCCACGCGCAGCGTCACGAACGAACGGCCCGCCCGCGTGGGAATGCCGGAAAATGTCCCTTCCGCCGTCGCGAACCGCAATCCGGCCGGGGACGAACCGGCCGCCACCTTGAATTCGATGCCCGCTTCCGGGAAGGCCCACATTGCCTCCGTCCCGACCGCCAATTGGACATGGTAACCCGCAAGGGCATCCGTTCCCGGGGTCCATGCGTCAGGCGCGAGAATGGCGTCGACCTGTCCGTCGGTCGGCTCCGCCACCCGGATGCGGATCGTCCGCGAAGCGTAGGGCTGCCGATCCGGGCCGGTCGCCTGGATCTCAAAGGCGAAAACGCCGAGGACCGTCGGCGCGCCACCGATCCGGCCGGTTTTCTTATCCATCAGTGTCAAACCCTTCGGCATCGCGCCGCGCACCTGATAGGTCAACCCGACATCCGCCGCCGTCAAATCACCCAGATCGCACCAGATCCCTCTGTACGCCAAGAAGGTTCCGTCCTGATCGACATCCACGTTTTCCGGGAAAGGCGCGTTGGTCTCGGAGGCGGAACTGTCCAACAACGAGAAGCCCCACTTCGCTCCGGTCCGCGCCAACCGGGTTCCATCATCCGCCACGTAGACCGCATCAACCCGCCACGACACGGCGGTTCCCGTTTTGAGCGCGGTATCGGGATCGTCAAAGAATTCCCACAGTGACCCAGCCCGCTCCACCATCGCCGTATTCGGTTTCGGGGAGAGGCAATAGACCTCCTCCGTACAAGCCAATTCGGAATCGGCCGCCGTGACCACGCTACCGATGAAGACGGTGTTGGTCGGAATCACCGTATATCCCAACATGGTCGAACCGGTCTGGGCACCGTTGCCCGGTTGCGGGTAATCGACCATCGGCAAGGGATTCCAACGGAGATTTGACAGACAGGGAGACAACACAGACGTCCCATTGTTTTTCACCGTCCAGGTGACCGTCTGCCGTCCCGCCTTCACCAGAATCTCGGCGGAAGTGTCACCGCCCGGATAACTGCACGGCTTGACCACCCCGCCGCCGCATACCCATGACGACGCGGCGTTCCACCCGTCTGCCCGCCAATCGTAACGGAGCACGCCGGGACCGGCGAAACTCAATTGGAAGGTGACCGTCTTTTTCGGCTCGACGACGCCCATCAACGCCTGTGCGGTGCCCGTCGCGGACCAATACCACGCCTTGGCCGTATCCCTTGCCGTGATGCCCCACGGCGCGGCATCCGCCAGTTCCGTCGAAACCTGAACAGCCTGCGCGTTCAAGACCGTCAACGCGACCGAGGCGGGCGTCGCCATGGTCGTTCCCTTCGCGGGCTTCACGGTCAGGATCACCTCACGGGCCGCCGCATGCATCGCCGGAACCGTCACTGTCACGGGTAACGTCTCCGTCACGCCATTCGCCCACACCAACCGGTCGGCGCCGTCGGGATAGGCGATGGCAAACGTTTTGTCATTCGGGACGACCATCGCGGCAAGCTCGCCGTCCGATCCTTCCTCCCGCGCCACATAGAGGGTGACCGTACTCCCGGCGGAAGCGGTGAACGCCGGTTTTTTCGGATTCGCGAACGCGGCCATCGCGTCGTCGGAAGCGGTCCGGCATCCCGCCAAAGCCAGTTTACCCGCGACAGGCCGCGCCGTTTCGTTCAGCGTCACCGTCACGGTATCGATGGCGAGCGGGGCTTGGAATCCGTCAGCGCCCTCCACCGGCTCCAGATGAACCGTGAAGGTCTCCTCTCCCTCCCAAGTGGGACGAAGATCCTGCAACAGGTCAATCACCAGATTGGTCGTGGAGGATCCACCGTCGGGCCACATCAACTCGCCCGATTGATGGACGAAATCGAAATTCCCCTCCGGCGCACTTCCGGCGGTCCAGCCCGTAGCCGAGCCATCCTCAGTCCAGTAACGCAACCGCACGGTCCCACTCGCTCCGCCTGTCCGCTTGACGGGAAGCATCACCTTTTCCGCCGACTCGTTGACCTTCAGAGTCGCCGCGCCGAAACCGATGGTGCCGGGCTTCCATGTCTGGTAACTCAACCGATATTGCGCGTCGCCGACATTCGTGTAACGCACCTCGTTGGTTGACGCGCGCATCGTATGAATCTGGTTGGTGATGACCTGTTCCGCGACCTGGGCATACCGCGAGGTACAGACCAGATGGGCGGTCCAATACTGGTTGGTCGAAAAGGTGACGATCCGCGCCAGACCGCTCGTCGCCGTTGAAACGGCGATCACCTCGTACACATTCGAGGCAACCGCATACTCGCAGGTGTCGAAGGCGTTCCAGCGGTGGGCGGTGGCTGTCACATAACGGTTGGTCACTTCGGGCATCCAAGTCGAAACACGGTATCGGTTGGTCTGCGAACCGTCACCGAGCTGCGCGACATACAGGAAATGCCGTGAACCTACCCCTTTTTCCGTATAGGGATAAAACAGATTCAGCGTCACCTCGCTCTCCTCCAGCGAGACCTCATTGGTGACCACCCCGGTTTCGTACACGAGGAAATCCCGCATCGCGCCCGGATCGGGCTCGGAGAGGATCCGAGCCTTCAGCGAGAACGATTCCGAACCCGAAACTTCGGCATTCGTCACGGCCACATGGCTGGCGGTCTGGACGAGATCGGTAACCGACACGGTCGCCCCGACCTTCTCCCAATACGAGGTCGAAGCCGCCAGTTTCCCTTCCGCCCACAACCGCGCATATACCGCATCCGGCAGGGTATTGGTCGGAAGGAACGCAGAATAGAGGGTATTGGTGAATATTCCGTTCACGACGGGAACGGTGATGATGTTCACCGACCCAGTCACCGAATGGACATTTTCCACCGCATTGGAGGAAATCACTGCCACAATGTTGGTCGAACTGTCCAGTGTCTTCCCGGACGATGGCGGCTCGGGATAGGGCGTATCGGTCAACGCCTCCTGCGGATAGGTCCCGTCCTGCAACGGCGCGCTCCCCTCCTGCACACGGTTGGTGACCGTGACCGAGGTGTTGGTTGAATAAAGCGTCTCCGAACTGAAATTCAGGTTCGCCTTGATCGTGAAACGGCTGGTCGAGCCGAACGCAGGTTTGAATGAGAACCAATCGGCACGGTCAAAGGATCCGCTGTCATACTCACCGCCGACGGTATGGAGCTGCGTCGCGGAGGTCGCCGAGAGCGCCAGTGCCGTCGCACCGACCGAACGGTCGTCTTTCGGATCCCACACGTCCGTCGCCGAGACATCATCCAGCCAATACTCCCCCAGCACCTCCTCCAAACGCTCGATGAAGGCATCCGGCGTGAGATAGGTGTTGATCCAACTGTTGACGGAGGCGGTATCCGTCACATTCGTTTCGGGACGGTAGGAGAAGGCACCGTCGTAGAGGGCTTCGGTCCCGTCCGGAGAGAGAAAATAGAAGACCGGATATCCGTAGACCGTATCGGTGTTGTTGGAGACAACCTGTTTGTAGAGTCCCTCGTTCCAAGTGCCTTTGACATCATAGCGGACCATCGCCATCTTCTGTTCGGCGGCAGTTTGGATCCACTCCTCCGAATCCAGAATCCGGTTTTTGAAGAGCGTACTCCACCGGCTTCCCCCGCCGGAGTTCCAAAAAAGAATCAAGATCGGACGGTCATTCTGTACCGCCAACTGGCGCGCCTCCGACAGACTGGTTCCCCACTCGCCCAACTGCGCGGCGAAGAGACGGCAGACCCACGCCGCCAACACCATCCCGATGACTAATCCCTTACGCATCATACACCCTTCACCCGCCTTTTCGTCTCTTCCCCCTCACCCGCTACCCGACCGCTCCTCCTTTACCGCATCTGAAATCTTTAACCTGGCCCATCACGTATTGAACGCAACCATTGACTATCTAAAGCGAAAGGAGCAACGTCCCCGTTGCCCTCCGTCGAAGGCCGAGGGTTATGAGACGCGAGACCATCGACAACCGACGATCGCTTCCCATAACCCTTTAACCCTCAAACCTTTAACCGTTTAATCTTAATCAGCCTTTTCCCCAGAACTTCCACCAAGACCGTCTCTTTTCCGTCACCTGCGGCTCAGCCGACTTCTCCTGTTTCTTCTCGTCCTGGGCTGGCGCGGGTTCAGGCTTGGTGTCCGGCTTATCGGGTTTGATGACAGCCTGCTCGTCCGAAACCTTCGCACCCGTAACCCACGGTTGTTCCGCCGGCTTGGCGGCGTCCGCGCCGTTCGCCTTCTCCGCAGCCTCCTTGGCAGCCTCCAGCGCCTCTTTCTCATCGCGCTCCTTCAGCTGTTTCTCGCGGGCCAGCATCGCGCGCTTGTAGAGCAGTTCCGCCTTATGGTCGTCATCCTCGTTCTTCCACTGCTCCTTGNNCGCAACCTTTCCCGAGGCTCGACCTGATCCGCCAGTTTACTCTTGGACCAGCCATAATCGATCCACGGCCGGATATCCGAGAGCGCGGCCTTACGCCGCCGCGCCTCTTCGTCGATCGCCTCGCGGGAATCCATCACATACGGAGTCAGGAAGACCAGCAGTTCGGAACGGGTATCGGAGTGACCCGTGTAGCCGAAGAGGTATTTACCGATCACCGGGATATCCTTTAAGATCGGAATGCCCGACTCGGTATTCTTGATCTCGTTCTGAACCAGACCGCCCAGCACGACGGTCTGCATGTTCTCGACCGAAACATCGGCCTGGACCTTACGGGTGTTGACCGTCGGATAGGACTCGGTTCCGATCTTCTGGTCGGCACCGATCGTCTCAAAGGTCTCGTCGATCGAGAGGACGACCGTCCCGTTCGGATTGATCCGCGGGGTGATCTTGACCGTCAGACCGATATCGCGCTGCTCGTAATCCGGCACCTCGGTCCCGTTGTAGGAGGAACCGGAGTAGCGGACACCCTTATAGAGGTAACGCATGGAGGTCGCCTCGATCGTCGCCTCCTGGTTGTCCACCGTCATCAGCACCGGCGAGGAGAGCACCTTGGCGCGGGAATCGGACTTCGAGGCCTCGATGAGCGCGCCGATGTTCAGCTTGTCGGACCTGAGGAAGTAACTGATCCCGGCGCGCGCGCCGAGCATCCCTTCCGCCAGGGTCTCGGCGGTCGTGGCGACGGCCGAGGACTCGCCCGACGAATCGGTCGTCGAGGTGGTTGTCGTCGAGCCGGAGGTCAACCCCATCAGGCTGCCCAGCATGGAAGAACCGCTCGCGCCGGCGCCGCCCCCGCCGCCACCGGAGAGCTGGTCACCGTTATTGAAGATCGAATCCCGGATGACCCTTCGGACATACCGGGTCGCGGTCTGCTCGATACCGTCCGAATCGGTGTAGGTGTAGGTCTCCGGAACATACTGGGTGTGCTTGCCGCGCTGGACCCAGTCGATGCCGGTTTTGATGTCATCACCCAACTCGACCTGCAAAACGACGGTTTCGATCAGAACCTGCGAGAGCTGGATATCCACCTCGTCGATCAGACCGTTGATCGCCTTCAAATCGTTGGGGCTGCCCATCAACAGAATCGAGTTGGTCCGCTCATCGAACAGAATCTTGATGTTCTCCTTGTTAAGCTGTCCCAGTTTCGTCTCGCCCTGGGCGTTGGCATTATTCGCGCCTGCCGGCTGGGGTGCGGTCCGGGCACGGGCGGCGTCATTCAGCGAGGTACTCCGGCCGGTGGGGTTGTTTCGGGCCGCATCCCCCGCCGCCCTGTTGGCGTTGTTGCCATTTTCGTCCCGCCTGCTCGTCGCGTTGCCGATCAGGTCATTGAGCATGGAGGAGACATCCTCGGCCTTGGCGTACTCCAGCCGCCGAACCTTGAGCTGCACGTCGGGCTCGGTCTCGATATCCAAGACGGTGATGATCTTGTCGAAGAACTCCATGTTCTCTTTGCTGGTGATGATGATCAGCTGGTCTGAACGTTCATCCGCCGTAATCTGAACCTTGCCGCGGATCATTCCCCGGTCGGCGTCATTCACCGCCGTGGTGATGTTCGCGTTCGGAGAAGAGGGCTCGTTGGCCTGCTGAGGCTGTCCGAGACGGGTCAATCCCGGCCGCATCTGGTTGTTGATCATCATCGGCCGTTGCTGGAAACGGTTCATGCCCGGCGCGCCGCTCATGTTCGGCCGGATCTCCTCACGGGACTGGGTCTCCCGCTGTGACTCCGCGACGATCTCCTCCAATACCTTCTTGATCTCCACCGCCTTCGCGAACCGGATGGTCCTAACGTTAACCTCCTCCCGCACCACAAGCGGTTGGTCGATGAAACGGACGATCTCCAGCATCCGGTTGATGTTCTCCTGTGTGTCGGTCACCAACAGGCTGTTGGTCCGCTCGAACGACTGGATCAACCCGTCAGGACGCTTAAAACCTTCCAACGCCTTTTGCGCCTCGGAGATCGTGATCGCATTGAGCTGGATCATCTGGCTGACAACCTGGTTCTTCTCGGGATGACCGCCCTCCGGCTTCTCCATGAAGATCTTGATACCCTCGGAACGGATCGTCTTACGGGGCAGGATCTTCAGGAACTTCTCGCCATACGGTTCCAGCACGATGCCATGCATATTCAACGTAGCCTCAATCGCCTCCAGATAATCTTCCCGCGTCAGGGGAAGCCCCTTCTGGCTACGGAGCGTAATACCCTGGACTTTCGGGATTTCCGGCGAGATCAGCGGGGTCCGTCCCGTCTCTTTCGCATAGGCCTCGATCAGGAACTGGGCGTCGGCGGCCTCGAACTTCAGCGACGGCGAAGTTGTCCTCGGTTCATCCTCTTCCTCATCCTCATCTTCCGTCTTCTTGTCGGCGCCATCGGCCGCCTCGGCAGGCTGCGTCAGGGTGGGCCGCCGGGCCGTCGGGAAACTCAAGGAACGCGACGTCGGCGTGAAAGAACGGGGCTGGGCAGGCTGGACAGGCTGGGCGGCCGGTGTCTGGGCGTTTCCCAACATCACCACCAGCAGCACGAGGGCGACGCCGCCCACATCGATCAGGATTTCGCGAATCAGTGTTTTCATAAGTCGTGTTCCACTTTTCAGGGGTTAAGGGGTTTCAGGTCCGGTCTTCTCAAGCTCAGGTTTCGCCGCAGGTTCCGGTGCGGGTTTCGCCGCAGGTTCCGGTGCGGATTCAAGCGGGACCTTTCCGCCTGCGGGCGGAGGGGTCTTCGGTTCCGCGGCCGGGGACGTCTCCGCCTCCATCTCGATCTTCACCGGGGCGGAACCCTTCAAAGCGGGTTTGGCGGGGGTCTCGGGCACATCGGTCTCCGGCTCATCATCGGTCTCGTCTTCGGACTCACCGTCGGCCGCCTGATCCGCTGATTTGACGCCATCCGCCGCTTTTGCGCCATCCGCGGGCTTGGCGTCATCCGCCGGCTCCTCTTTATCCGGCGTGCTTTCCGATTCATCCACATCGTCGCGCATATAGGCGCAGTATAGCGTGAAGGTTCCCTTCAGGTAACCGGCGCGGGGCGAGGGGCGGATATAGAGCTGCCGGACATCAAGCATCGCGCCCTCTTTATTCATGTCATAGAGGAACTTGACCAGCGCCTCCAGCGTCCCCTCCCAATCCTTGCACTCGATCGGAAGCTCGTAAACGTCGCCAACCTCTTCCTCCCGGCCGGTCTGTCGCCGCGAGATGGTCAGATCGTTCCGCTGCGCCACCGAGTCCATCACGTTCAGCCAATGGGTGTCCACATCCTTCTCGTATGGGAAGACCGGCATCAGGCTCCGCATCTCCTCGTATTTTTTCCGCCACTCGGCGCGGGAAGCGATCAATGCGTTCTCATCCTGGAACTTTTTCACGGCGGTCTGATAGGTCCGCCGGGCGATCTTCCAGTTTTCGGCCTGCTTCTTGTACGAGAGCGCGGCGATCGCATAGAGCGCCAGCACGCCGACAATCAGCAGCATATTTTTCTCTCGGAAGGACACGGCGCTCATTTCTTCTGCCCACTTCCCTTAAAAACCGCATTCACGTCAAACTTGTTCCGTCCCTTGCTCACCGACGGTCCCGTCAGGTTGACCGTCTCAAACAGGGGATTCTCCGTGATCGCATCCTTGAAATCATACGCCATCGTCGCCTGGTCCGATTCGGCGGAAACCTTAATCCCATCCGTCCGCTTGTAGGTCAGCGATGTCAAGGTTGCGCCCTCCGGCAAGGCGTCCGCGACCTGCAGCAGCAGCTCCAACGGCGAACGCTGCCGATCGGTGTAGGAGAGGATCAGATTCACCCGGTCGCGCGTATCGGAGACCTGCTTGTAAGCCGCCGCATGGGTACGCGCCTTTTTGCGGACATGCTGGGTCATCTTACCGTACACGATCGGCCCCGCCAGCAGCGTCCCCATGAAAAGCAACCAGATCGCCGCCGCGATGCCAGTCCCCGTCAGGACCCGCTTGCGGACCGCCTGTTCCTTGATCTCATCACGCCAGGCCTGCGGGGTCAGATCCATCGCCGCACCCTCGCCCGCCCGGAGGGCGATGCCCTCGGCACCCAAATCATCCCCCGGCAACCGTGAGATGGAAACCGTTGTCTGGAACGCCTCCTGAAGCTGATTCACCATCTCGTCCGACGGCGCCGACGCCGTAACAATCTGAATATCCGCAAGGGGCGCGGAACCGGCCTCCAGCTCGGCGTTCATCAGCGACAGCATCAGTTCGCGCGTCAAGGCCTCGGTGTCATCCTTCACGCCCAACCCGCGCACCAGCACCGGTACGCCGTGGTCCAGCACCATCAGATCCCACTCCCCGTCCGGATTCATCAGCAGCGCGTGCCGTCCCGGCCGCGTCAGCTTACATGGTCCGCACAGCGAGCGGAACCACCCCAGAATCGAGACATCGGTCCGGACGACCTGCAGCTTCGTGGCCCGCATGACCTCCGAAATCCCGTTGAACACCGCCGACGGCATCGCCGCCGCGAGAACCCAAAGATCCTTCTCGGTCTCGCTCAGCACCTCGCATCCGACCGCCTGCTCCTCGCCGGGGAACGGCGAAAGTTTATCCATCTGGAGTGTGACGGCATCCAGCAGATCCTCGCGCATCTCCATCGGCACACGGAGCACCTTGGTGACCAGTTTCGAAAGCGGCAGCGCAATCACGACCTTCCGGCAACCCAACTCGTCCCGCGCCGCCGTCAATGCCCGGCCCATCGGTGTGTCGCTCACGGCCAAAACGCCCGCTTCTCCGCGCGCCGGGGCATCTCCGTCTTCCCCAGCCGAAGCTTCTTCCTCGCCCTCAGACGCCTGATCCGGGATCTCCAGCGGCCAAACCCCGCCTCCGGTCCGCGCCCAGCCGTCCCGCCCACGCGGCGAGAATCGGACGGCGCGCAACACGCCTCCTTCAGCCAGCAACGCTATGATGTCACTCTTCGCCATACGCTTCCGTCAACCTGCACAATCCAAGGACAAACGTCCCTTCCACCGTCAACCCCTTAACTTTTTAACCTTCCTCTAACCTTCCCGCCACCTAACCTTTTAATCCTTCAACCTTAATCATCCTTCCGTCATCCAACCTTTTAACCCTTTAACCTTTTAATTTAACCTTTCCTACGGGTCCTCGCGCCACTTCACGTACCGCACCTCATCGCTCTGCACCACCGCGACCGCCTCGATCGTATGGGTGATCCCGGCCGATTCGCCCGTGATCTTCAGAATGAAATACTTTTCAGGCGCGTACGAAAAGTACCCTTCGCACGTCGTCTGCAACCCGCCCGGTATCCGCGTATTCAGATCATTCCAATCTTTAAACAACGGACTTTCCTTCGAATCATTGCCGGAAACAGACGACATATTCGCACCAGTCGTCCTTTCCTCAATGATCGCGCCGGCGATTTCCTCATCGCCATCGATGCCCGGAACCGTCATCAAAACTTCTTTTGAGGCGGAATTGACGTTAATTTTAACATTTTCACCGTAGATGTCAAAAAAAGCCTTCAGCCCGTACTGAATGATTATTTCGTCTTTTTTCTTGCCCTTCGATGATGCGCTCGAACTCCGGTTGTTGTTTCGGCTGGAGGAGGCGGAGGAAAAACGCCGCGACCCACCACTCCGGACGCCCGTGGATGATGAACGGGAAGAGGAGGAACGGGTAGAAGAGGTCCGCGAAGAGGTCCGGCTGGAGGTCCGGGTACTCTCGACCACCTCGTCCGGATCGAACACACCCCCATCGTATATCGCGGGATGGTCACGGACACCCCGGATCATCTTCAGCTCGTCAACCGATGAAACCTCGCCGTTCCGGGCCTTGTAGGGCGGATCCAACGCCTCGTAATACTCGTTTTCGGCGCCCTTGCTGCCGGTGACGGTCGAATCCTCATCCCGCCAGTCATACCAGCTGTCAACGATCTCCTCCTGATACTCCATCGGCAACCCGATGACGTTCAGCACGTTCTCCCAGATCAGATCCGACGCGTCGCTGGAGACCAGCTGGTTGATGGGCCAATGGTTCGCCTCCGCCGAGGTGATCTCAATGGTGACGGTGCCGTTTTCCGGATGATCCGCCTCGACCGGATAGTTTTTGACCGTCGCCGAACCCCGCTGGAGATTCAGCTTGAACTCAAGCCATTTGTCGGTTTCCTCCTCGGTGTCGGACGATCCGCTCGCGTTCCTGTAATCCAGCAGCAGCATCTCGGCAATCGCGACACCGGACTGGGTCAGATACTCCACCCGCCGCCTTTCCCGCACATAGAGGTTGATCTTCCCCTCCAGCATCGCGTCCAGTGCGAATGACATCACCATCAGGCTCAGCAACGCCAGCGTCCAGAGCGCGATCACAAGCGCCGATCCGCGCCGCCCCGACGTCCCATCCCGTCCCGTTCTGTCTTTCCGCACCGTCATCGTCATCCGCCTACATCCCAGGTCCGCCCATCGGCGGGATCATCCCGC
>DBXN01000121.1:16317-16622 GCA_002309585.1 Verrucomicrobia bacterium UBA1211 | reverse complement strand
AAGAGGCTGGAACCGTCCACCCGCTCACCGCAGGAGAGGATCTCGTCCAGATAGGCGGCGTTGTTGATGACGAAATTGAGCGTCTTCAACCGGCCGTCACCGGCGGGATACATGAAATTGACATGGCGGATCCCATTCTCCCGGACAAAGCGCTTAATGTCCTCTTTCGTGAACGCGCTGCTCGGCTTCTGCAACTTCTCGACCAACGGGTTACAGCTCAACTCAAACGATCCTTCCGACATACCTTCCCTTTCGTAACGCGAAACCTTCAATCCCAAAAACGATGGATACATTATAGTAAACCA
>DBXN01000121.1:11113-16202 GCA_002309585.1 Verrucomicrobia bacterium UBA1211 | reverse complement strand
TAGTGCGGTAGTGCGGTGGTGCGGTGGTGCCCATGAGGTCGGGGCAGAATGTGTCCCTTCGCTGTGGCGACGCCGCATCGGCATCGTAACCGCCCGCCCCGCCGGATACGCCGGTCCCGCCCGTCAATCTCCCGACTTCGGACATCAGACTTCGGCCTTCCCGCGGGCGCGTTATGGAAGGGGCCGGATCCGGAAGGCGAGCTGCATATAGAGGACATCGGTGCCGGCCGGCCAGACGAGCAACGCCAGCAACCGCTTGAGCCAGCGGAAACGGTCGGGGCCGGAGGGCCGGATGAGGTCGACCGCATACCCGCACTCCTCAAAGAGCCGGCGGAGGCTCTTCAGCGTGAAGAACCGGAGATGGGTCCGGTCCAGCACGCCCGCCTCCACATACCGCCAATCCTTGCGGAAAAGGAGTCCCGCGAGGTTCAGGAGGTAACGGACATTCGGTACCGAACCGATCACCTCGCCCCCTACCGCCAGCTTCTTCCGGATGTCGGCGAGAAAGGACCAGGGATCGGCCATGTGCTCCATCACGTCATTACAGATGATCAGGTCGAAAGCGCCCTCGGGGATGGCGGACGCGACCGCCTCGTAGTTCCCCTCGTAGACGGTGATCCCGTTCTCCCGCGCCGCCTGCGCCGCCTCCGGGAAAGGCTCGACCCCCGAATAGGCGCAGGGCCAGGTGATGTTCCCCTTAAAGGCCCCGTTGGCGCAGCCGACCTCCAGAATCCGGGACGGATGCCCGGAAATCAGCCGGGCGATCTCCGGCCGTACCTGCCGGTAATACCCGTTCCCCGTTTCCGCACGCTCCGTCACCATCACAACCTCCTTCACCTGAATCGCTTACAACCCAAACTCACTCCCCCGGCGAGAGGGCGAGATTGAAGAAGCCCATCTCCTCCACCGAGCGGCGGAAGGTGTTCCGCCAGAGTCCCGTCCGCTCATCCCGCACCGCCCCCTCGAAATAGGGAAGCTCATACGACCACCGGCGATCGGCCAGCTGTTTCTTTCCGCCAAACCGGATCAGGGTCACCGCACCGTCCAACGGCTGTTTGGCAAGCAGGTCGAAGGCGGCGTAATCCGCCCCGAGGCGGAAGCCGTCGATCCGGAGCGGCAACGGGTCGGGATCGTCCGGCGCCACACCCAGCACCGCATTGATCCCGTTCTTCACGCCGTTCGCGGCAAGCGCCTCGAACCCGGTCACATTCCGGGCGAAGGGTTCGCCCGCGTATTCGGGATCGGTGTAAGTCTCATTCTGATATGCCGTATCCCAGGCGAAATGGTCGCAGACCCACTTCCGGAAGGCGGAAACCGGCGCCACATCCGCGACGGCGTCGATCTCCGGCTGGGTCCAGACCGCATACCCATCGTCATCGACCTCGCCCGAATCCATTGAGGAGATCCGCACATACTTGAACCATTTCCGGCCCTTCTCATCCTTGGGCAGGTCGAACCGGGAGATGTCATACCCCGTCCCCCCCGCGCTCCCGTTGTAGCGGCGGCAGATCTCCCCCAGCGTCAATCCCGCGCAGGAGGCGAAGGTCACCGAGGGATCGACCGGGAAGAGCGGATTGGTCCGCCCGCCCCACCAGAGGTTCCCCGTGAAGAGCGACGGATCGGGATTCACCCGGTCGTAGACCCGTCCGAGGGTCGGCATGAAGGAGTCGGCATAAGGTCCCGCCCCGAAGGCGAACCACTGCCGCCCGTCCGCGCTCACCTCCACCAGGGCGTTCTCGAACGAGCCCGCCTTCGCGGGATCGGCATCGGCGCGCAGCGTGTCGGGATCGGCGCCGTCATAATAATACTCCCCGCTCACATTCACGGTCATCGCGTTTCCGAACACGATAAAGTCGATCCCGAAGGGATTCATCGGATCGTCCACGACCGGATGGTCAAACGCGATCGTGACAAACGCGAGGTCCATCTCGCCATCCAGGCAATCCAGTGAAAAGAGGGTTCCCTTCTGCCATTCGGGATTGAAGGGATTGATCAACCCGGCACCCCATGTGTCCCCCGACATGAAATCACGGGGACGCCCCAGCACGGCGGACGGATCGGCGTAGGCGGGTTTTCCCGAATCATCGCCCCAGAGGACCGTCTCGCTCTCGGTATAATAATCGGTCACCTTCCATCCGTACGGACTCTCCGCGGCATACGGTTCGGCGGCGTCTTCCGCCGGAAACATGTCCCACGTCACCGGATCGTAATCCGACAGCCCGTAGTACAGCACCCACCACTCGCCGTCGGCGGGCTGGACAAAGGACATCCCCACCGACGACATCGTCAGGCTCGCCTTCTCCCGTTTGAACGTCTCGCCCTTCTCCGAGAACATCACGTTCCACCAAAGCCCGCACGCCCCCGAGCCGATCAGCGCGGAAGGGTCGGATGCCGTCTCGGCGGCGGTGTCGAACCGCACATGGCAATCCGCCGTATCGTACCCCGCGAAGGAGAGATAGAACCCCCACCCCGAATCGGAACCGCCAACCGCGAATCGGGGATCCTCCGCCGCGATCCGCTGGACAAGCGCGTCAAGGGTCGGCGCTGTCTCCCCATTCCACCGATACCCCCATACCCGTGAGGTCGGGATCCCGCCGTTGTCCTCACAGCTGCCGTACAGGCCGCTCCAGTCCACCACAACCGCACAGCGGTTCGTGCCCTCCCCGACCCAAAAGTGAATATCCTCGAACGTGAACGCACCCGCCGTGAGCGCGCAGGCCGCCAGTACAACCGGCAGCAGACCCTGACTCATCTTCATGTTTCCTTCTTTCCCCCTCATGCGAGGGTACTTGAGTAGTGAAGGAACGGCCCGTCTTCCGGCTTAAGCGGATGATCCGCCTCACGGTTGCGCGACAGTGGCCGATTCGCACGGCACTTTCCGGTTACCGCTCCATGTGATGGTTCCCATTGTCCCACTTCCCCCGCTGAAAAGCAAGCCCGCGCGGAAGCGGACATCGAATCGATCAGAGCACCATCCGGACGCCTTTGACCGCCTTCAGCGCCACATCCAGCGTCCGCAGCTCATCGCCGCTCTGCACCTCGATCGAAACCCCATACGCCTGATACCGTCCGCTCGATGAGGCGTTCGACAGCTCGACCGGACGCGTCACCCGGTACTGCCCGACCACCGCCTCCAGCGCCTCGCACTCAAACAGGGACGGCTCGGCGATCACCCGGAAGTGGACCTCCACCGGATAGCAAACCTCCCGCTGCCCGTCAAACGCGGGCCGGACAAACGTATTCTTCTGCACAAAACCCATTACCTCTCCTCTTCTGTTCCCCAAGGAACGTTGAACGTTGATCAAGGAACGTTGAGGGTTGAGCGTTGAGGGTAACACACCCTTCAACATCCGACAACAGGCATCCGACTCTCGTCACCCGTCACTCTCTCTTCCCTCTTCCCTCTTTAATCTTCTTCCAATTGTCTGTATGCCTCATAGACGGCGATGGAAACCGCATTCGCCAGATTGATGCTCCGCGCATGCTCGCCCGGCATCGGAATCTTAAACAACGCATCGGCATAACGCTCGTAGAGTTCCTTCGGCAGACCGCTCCCCTCGCTGCCGAACACCAGATAATCCCCCGCCTGAAACTGCGCCTCATAGAGCGAACGTGACCCGTGCGTGCTGAGGAAAAAGAGCCGCTCCGGCCGCTCGGCCGCAAGAAACCGTTCCCACGAGTCATGGACCGTCAGTTCCAACGCCTCCCAATAGTCCAATCCCGCCCGCTGCACATACTTATCCGACAGATGGAAGCCCAACGGCCGGACCAGATGCAGCCGGCAATCCAACCCGACACACAGCCGTCCGACCGCACCCGTGTTGTGCGGAATCTCCGGCCGGACCAAAACCACATTCAACGGCGTCTTCATCCTTTCCTACCCTTCAACCGTTGAGGGTTGAGCGTTGAGGGTAACACGCGACAAGCGACACGCGGACGACAACCGGCATTCAACTCTCGTCACCTGTCACTCTCTCTTCCCTGTTCCCTATTCCCTGTTCCCTCTTCCCTCTTATCCACCACCTGGTAAATCGGCAGATCGAAGACCTTCGCGAAATCGAAGTCGCGCTCATCATGCGCCGGCACGGCCATGATGGCNNTTTAACCTTCCCTCCGTTCCCCGTTCCCCATCTTTAATCTTTCTTCTCCGCTCTCAGATAGGCCTGTTCCAGCGAGGAACCGCGTTCGATCGCGAGCAGACCGCTCTGTTCCAACAGATACGGGACCACGACCCGGTTGACCGTCTCCACTTGCTCACGCGTCTCGTCGAACGAGCAAATCAGCGTCTTGTCCGCCTCCGACCACTCGAACAGCGCCTCCGGCAGAAGTTGCCTGAGCGCACCCGGGTCAGCCAGCGGACGCGCCAGCCGGTAGACCAGCCGGCTGGAGGCTTGCGTCAACCGCTCAAGCGCCTCGAACCGCTCAACCCGTCCCTTCTCAACGAAGGCGACATGGGTACAGAGCGTCTCGATCTCATTCAGGTTGTGCGAGGAGATGACCACCGTCACGCGTCCGCGCCGCGCCAACAGAAAATCGCGCATCCGGGCGACCTCGCGGGGATCCAACCCGCTCAACGGCTCGTCCAGCAACACGACTTCGGGATAGCCGATGAAACATTGCGCGATCATCACCCGTTTGCGCATCCCGTGCGAAAGCGCGCGGATCGGCATGTGGGCACGGTCGGCGAGATTCACCGCCCGCAAAATCTCGTCCGCGGAACGGACCGCCTCACGGGCGGGCAATCCCTGCAACCGGCCGTAATGGATCAGGAGATCGGTCGGATGGCTATCCAGCGGCAGATCCGAATCCTGCGGCAGAATCGACAGCCTGCCGGAGTGCCGCTCAGCGGTGAAAGGTCCCTGCCCAAGAATGTCGATATCCCCCGAGGTCGGGAGGATAAAACCCGCGACCGTCATCATCCACGTCGTCTTTCCCGCGCCATTCGGCCCCACCAGCCCCAAAACCGATCCGAACGGAACCTTCAGGGACAATCCGTCCAACGCGCGGCGGTGACCGTACCGTTTCACCAAATCCTTCGTCTCAATCACATATTCCATCGCAAAACACCTTTAGCGTTGAGGGTTGAGCG